>NZ_ANNO01000062.1:0-9691 GCF_000409565.1 Pseudochrobactrum sp. AO18b | reverse complement strand
GGACTTGATAAAAGTCCGGCCTTTATTTTTATTTGCCCAGAACCAATAAATCCTGCGCAGCAAAATGGACAGTGATTTTGTCACCATGCTGCGGCGGGCGCACCGCCGGATTGTTGAAACTGTCGAAAGACAGCTGATTTGCACCCAGTGTGACACGGGTACGAATGACTGAGCCTAAGAAATGTACATCCTGCACGATGACACCAACGCTGCTGTCGCGGGCAGGGGAGGCATCAAGGCTGATGGTTTCCGGCCGCAGAGCCAGAGTGATAGCATCACCTTTGTTGTAAGATGCCAGTGATTGCGGCACAGTGATAATCGTTCCTCCGAGATCCGCTTTATTCTGCTGCGGGTCTGCCACACGGGCTTCCAGCATGTTCAGCGTACCAACGAATGATGCCACGAAGCGCGTTGCCGGACGGTTGTAAATATCAAACGGCGTGCCGATCTGATCGGCTTTACCTTCATGCATCACTACGATCCGGTCGGAAATAGACAGTGCTTCTTCCTGATCGTGGGTAACAAATACGGTTGTGATACCAAGCTGGCGCTGAATAGCACGGATTTCCTCACGCAGCGAAATACGGATTTTCGCATCCAGTGCTGAGAGCGGTTCATCAAGCAGCAGCACCTGCGGTTTGGTTGCCAAAGCGCGGGCAAGAGCAACACGCTGCTGCTGGCCGCCGGACATCTGATAAGGGAAACGATCTGCCAGATGTTCAAGGCGGATCAGTTCCAGCATTTCCTTAACTGTTGTATCAATCTCGGCTTTAGGTTTGCCGGAGACCCGCAGACCAAAGGCAACATTTTGTGCGACAGTCATATTCGGAAACAGCGCATAGGCCTGAAACACCATGCCGATATTGCGTTTGTTCGGCTTGAGATCGACCACATCCTGACCGTTGATCTCGATCACACCCTGATCGGGAGATTCAAAACCGGCAATCATACGCAGAACAGTGGTTTTACCACAGCCTGATGGACCGAGAAACGAGATGAACTCGCCTTTTTCAACCGCCAGACTGAAATCATGGACAACAGTATTGGCGCCGAAGCTTTTTTTGAGATTATTGATATTGAGAAAAGCCATGACTTAATTGCCTGCTGTCTTAAATTTGGAGAAGCGGGTGACAAGCTGGAGCATAATCATGCTCAGCCATGTAATGCCGAAGGCAATAATTGCCAGTGCTGACGGTTCATAAGCGCGGTTTGCACCGACAAGCTGCAAATAAGGGCCGAAAGCCGGACGATTGAGCAGCGAAGCCAGCGTAAATTCGCCGATGACGATCGCAAAGGTAATGAACGCACCGCTCATAACACCGGAAAGCACATTCGGGAAAATCACCTTGAACAGAATGGTCGGCCAGCCTGCGCCCAAACTTTCCGCGGCTTCTGTCAGCGTACGAACATCAATCGTGCGCATGGCCGTATCAATCGAGCGATACATATAAGGCAGTGCCAGTGTCACATAGCCAAACATCAGCAGAATATCGGTTGCCCGTGTCGAGCCCGTGAACGGCAGCCATGATGACGAATTATAAATTCGCAAATAGCCGAATACGATAACAATCGCCGGAATAACCAGTGGCATCAGCGTGATAAATTCAATGACCGGACGCAAATAAGGCATGCGCAGACGCACCCAATAGGCAGTCGGTACCACCAGCAACACGCCGAAAATAATCGTCATGATGGCCAGCATGATGGAATAGCCGAATGTCGCCTGAAAATTCGGGTCAGTCAGCACCACACGATAGGCATCAAAGGAATATTCGCCGCGGCGCATACGCAGAGAAAATTCAAATGTACCGATCAGCGGCACCACAAAATAGATCGCGCCGATCAGAAAGGCGATCCATGCGCCGAGGGTTTTTGGAATGAAATATTTCAGCTTCATTTCTGCCACCGTTCTGCACGCATGCGCAGCCAGATATAGAGCAGATTGGAAATGCCGGTAATCAGGATCATGCCGAGTGCCAGCGCATAGCCGAGATTCTGATTGTGCAGAACATCGCCGCGAATCTGCGCATAAAGCAGGATAGGTACGATATTCAGCGAAGAACCGGTCAGCGCATAGGCTGTGGCAATCGCACCGAAGGCATTGGCGAACAGCAACAGGCTGGTACCAAGCAGGCTGGGCCAGAGAATCGGAAAGGCCACCATGCGCCAATATTGGAATGTCGTGGCACCTAGAATGGATGAAGCTTCACGCCATTCTTTTTTCAGACCGTCCAGAGCAGGGGTGAGGATCAGCACCATCAGCGGAATCTGGAAGAACAGATAGGTCAGTGTCAGGCCGAAAAAGCTCAGCAGGTTAAAACCAGTGGCATAGAGATTGAAGCCGAACCATTCGCGCAGCAAAATCGTAACAAAACCGGTGCGGCCGAGCGTTGCAAGAAAGGCGAAAGCCAGCGGCACACCGGCAAAGTTGGATGCTACACCGGAGAATGTGAGCACAGTCGGGCGCAGAAAACGGGGCAGTTTACCCAGTACAATCGCCCATGCCATGAACGAGCCGATCACAGCGCCACCCAAAGCGGAGGCAAAGCTGATTTTGATCGAGACCCAATAGGCGCTCATGATGCCGGGTTCAAACAGATCTATAATATTTTGCAGGGTGAAATTACCCTGACTATCCTGAAATGCACCGACAACCAGATACATGGTCGGCCAGAGCAGAAACAGAATTGCGAAGGCGAAAAACGGGGCAACACCGAGCCACTCTAAAGGCAGGCGGCGCTTGGCGCGTCGCACAGGGGGTGTGTCAGATGTTATGCCATTGCTGGACAGGCTCATATGATTTTTGCTTTTTATCGTCTGCGTCGGTGATGGCTTCCGCAGATTGAGGTGCTGAAATCTGCAGGCATACAGCAATGTTCAGATTGCGGTGCCGGCTGAGTTATTTTTTATGATGATATGTGTCGTATAAAAATGCAAATTGCAAAACCTGTTACGGGCGGGTGTTGCCGCCCGTAACAGCAGCATTCAGCTGTTCAGCTTACTGAACATTCGCGCCGACAACGCTATCCCAGTTCTTGGTGATGACAGCCTGAGACTTGTCGAGTTCTTCCAAGGTCGGGAAGACAGCTTTCTGGTAAGCTTCTGCCGGTGGCAGCTTGTCGAGCAGTTCCTGAGGAATCTTGCCTTCTTTAGCCATGGCGTTGAAGCGGATCGGGTGGCAATAGCCTTTCAGATAACCGATCTGGCCTTCATCGGAATAGAGATGTTCCATCCAGAGTTTGGCTGCATTTGGATGTGGTGCATAGGCGCTGATGCCCTGTACATACACACCGGCTACAACACCGGTTTTCGGAATGATAACTTCAACTTCCGGATTGCCGTTCAGCGTATCGCGGTCTGCCAGAGCATTATAGTCCCAGCGGATAACGATAGGGGTTGAGCCCTGTGCCAGTGAAGCGGCCTTGCCGATGACAGGTACAAAATTGCCGGCCTTGTTCACGTCGCGGAAGAATTCCAGACCCTTCTGAGCGGCTTCTTCACCCGGCTTGCCGCCAAGAGAAAGACCGGCTGCATACACGCTCAGGATTGCCTGTGTGGATGCACGCGGATCGCCGGAATGCGCAACGGCATTGGCAAATTCAGGCTTGAGCAGATCAGCCCAGTCCTGCGGTGCATCTTTGATAATGTCTTTGTTTACTTCGAAAGCCAATACGCCGTAATAGTCGCCGTACCAGTAACCTTCAGCATCTTTGGCATCATCAGGGATCGAATCCCATGTCGATACTTTATAAGGCTGGAGCAGGCCGTCTTTTTTCGCGGTGGTGCCGAAGGTAAAGCCGACATCGATCACGTCAGGCGCCTGAGGGCCCTTATTGTCTTTGTTCGCTTTGATCGCTTCGATTTCATCGCCGGAGCCTGCATCCGGATTCAGTTCATTGACCTGAATGCCGTATTTGTCTTTGAAGCTCTTGATGATTTCACCATAGCCGCACCAGTCATGCGGAAGGGCGATTGTGGTCAGCTGACCCTCTGCTTTCGCGGCGGCGATCAGTTCTTCTGACGGAGCAGCCACGGATAATGTGGTGCCGGCAAAAGCGATCGCTGTTGTCAGGGACAACAGCCGTGTTGTTCTGTTAAGCATTGACATACTCCCCTTAAAGCTACGGGAGGCCTGCTTTCAGGCATCCTCGCATTTTTTCGATAGGCGCGTCATATGAAAGTACCATGACAGCTATCGTTTTTCTTTATCCGGGCAGAAGTGAACCATGTTTTTTTATCGCAATCAATTGAATGTTGCAGTTTAGAGAGAAGGAAATGAATAAAAAACAACAATATACTTAATCTCTTGAATATATTGATTTTTATCGGATGATAATCCGGCTGCGCGGCGTGGTTCTGAATATCAGAAAGGATTCATAGGCTTAGCCGCAAATGTCGTTAACCGGATAGTATGAGCGGGCAATTAGTTGGTAATTGTGCATTGTGACAAAAACATTTTAATAAAATAACTGTGTCGGATAATGAGATTCTGTTTGGCGGTGAAATGATCTTAATTTTAAGGCACTGATTTTTAATTATTAAGTTCTGCAGAAGAGTGTTTTGGGCCGGTTTCCAGAAGGGGGGATGTCCAGAGATTCGTCGCAGCGGATCACTGTTGTTTTATCTTATTTGCGTCATCGTGTTGAAATAGTATTTTTACTGCATTCATGTCTTAGTTGAGAAGAGGCGCGCAAATCATGTGCGTTTATTTTCGAATCATTTTCATATTCGCGCGTTTTTATGCGCTTTAATTTTTATGTTTTCATTTCGCTGATTATTACAGGTGTTTAAAACGGAATTTTTTCATGGAATTTGAATTTATCCATTTCCCGGAATTTCAAAACAGTTTCTTTGGCAAAGAATATTGTTCATCTATTCTGGAAACATATATCGCCGTTCGTAAAAAACTTTCCTGCAAGCATATTACGCATATTACGCCTAAGCATGCGGATGCGGGCATGGCTGATAATATCAAGACTGTGGTGTCGACATTTCCGGCAGACTGGATCGTGAATTACGCTGCAAAAAGTTATTTTGATATTGATCCGCTGTTTCATCAGAAATGGTCTGATCCCGAGCTGCCTCATAGTGTCAGCATTGCGGAGATTTACAGTCACAAACAAAATACACCGGCATTGCAGAATTATGTCGAAGATTTGAGAGCGCATAACTTTGGCGATACATTTATTATGGTGACACAGCGGCTGAATGGCAGCGGTGATGCCCATACTATTTATGCGTTTGACACGAAAAAGGGCAAGAACAATCTCAATGCGGAAGATCTGATCCGTCTGCTGGAAAAGGATTTTTTACAGGCGACTGCGCAATTACATGAATCTGTATTATCCGCGGTGAGCGACTATTCATCACAAAAGAACGAAGTTCAGTCGCTGGTTTCTCTGACGCCACGCGAAGTTGATTGCCTCAAATGGGCCGCACGCGGAAAAACTGACGGTGAAATTGCTGAAATTCTCAGCATCGCCCGCTGGACAGTGGTGACCTATCTGCAAAATGCCAAGATCAAGCTGGGTTGTGCCAACCGCACATCTGCAGTGGCGGTGGCGATGTCGCTCGGCATTATACCTTTGCCGGATACATCGCATTTACAGGGCTGATTGGCAAAAACACCCCGCATTTTTGTGCGGGGTGTTCTGTTGTTCCTGATTAGTTACGCGCGCAACTTGCGCACAGACCGCGAATTTCCAGAGTGGTTTTTGTCGGATGAAAATGGTTCTTCTGCGTCCAGTGCTGCACGCAATCTTCAATCTCCGGCTCAGAAAATTCCGAAGCTAAACCGCATTTATCGCAAATGGCAAAAGCTGCGATACCATGCAGATGGCCGTGCTCATGGTGGTGCGGATGGGCGCAGGCAATAAAAGCATTCAGGCTTTCAAGACGATGAATCAAGCCATATTCAAGTAATTTGTCCAGTGCACGATAGACTTGCAGTGGTGCACGGAAGCCTTCCTCGCGCAACTGGTCGAGAATTGTATAGGCGCTGAGCGGGAACTCAGCTTTTGCAAGCGCTTCCAATACAAGATTCTGATTGCGTGTGAGTTTCGGAGCGCGCGCTGCCGCAGATGCAGTTCCTGTATGCGTATGAGCGGTCATTATGAAGTCTCCTTATCGCGCGCAACCGGCAAAAATGTTTTGAGTTTTTGCCATGGTAGCAAGCTTATAACAAAAAACACCACAGAAGCCACGACTATGGATGGTCCTGACGGTGTGTCATAGTTTAATGAGCCGAAGAGACCGGCAATAACCGAGCAGGCACCGATAAAAGCCGCATAGATGGCCATTTGCTCCGGTGATAATGCAAAACGGCGTGCCGTGGCTGCCGGAATAATCAGCAGAGCAGTAATCAGCAGAATACCGACGATTTTCATGGCAATGGCAATCAACAGCGCCAGCAATATCATAAATAAAGTGCGGTGCAGTTCCGGTTGCAGACCTTCAGCCTGTGCAATATCTTCGCTGATGGTCGCTGCCAGTAACGGCCGCCAGAGTTTAATCAGCCCCACAAGGATCAGTGCGCCACCGGCGTAAATGGCGATAAGATCGGATACGGATACCGCGAGAATGTCGCCGAACAGCAGTGACATCAGATCAAAGCGGATCCATGTCATAAAGGCGACAAGCACAAGGCCGAAAGCCAGTGTGGCGTGGGATAGTATGCCCAGCAATGAATCGGCTGAAAGTGAGTGGCGTTTTTGCAGGACGACCAGCAGCATGGCGATGCAAAAGGCGATCAGAAAGACGGAAACCATAATATTCAGGTCAAACAGCATAGCAAGGCCAACACCAAGCAGCGCCGAGTGAGCCATCGTGTCGCCGAAATAGGCCATGCGTCGCCATACAATAAAACAACCGATAGGGCCGGTAATTAAAGCGAGGCCGATACCGGCAAGCATGGCGCGGATAAAGAAGTCATCAAGCATGATTGTGTCCACCGCTTTGGGAATGGTTGTGGTCTTCGCAGTGTTCATGATGATGGCCGTCATCATGGTGACAATGATCGGTTATCGTACCGTCTGCATGTTGTACCCGTCCGTCAGCCAGATGGGTGTGGTCATGATGATGTGTGTAGACTGCAAGCGAGGGCGGAATTTCCATGCCGCGCGGAGTGCGCAATCCGAAAAGCTTCGCATATTCAGGGCTGGCGGCCACATCAACCGGCGTGCCGCTGCAACATATATGCCCGTTCAGGCAGACAACGCGGTCTGTTGCGGCCATAACAATATGCAGATCATGGGAGATCATCAGAACACCGCAACCGGTCTGATCGCGGAACTTTGCAATTTTCTCGTAAAGTTCGGCTTCACCGGCAAAATCAACACCTTGCAATGGTTCATCCAGCACCAGCAAATCCGGTTTGCAGGCAAATGCTCGGGCAAGCAGCACACGCTGAAACTCGCCGCCGGAAAGATGGACAACTTGTGCTTTGATGAGTTGCGGAATGCCTGCAAGTTCCAGAGCTGCTTCGATTGCTTCTTTTTTTATAGGAGCAGTCATGCGGATCATACGCTCAACTGTCAGTGGCAGGCTCGGATCAATCGAGATTTTTTGCGGGACATAGCCGATGGTCAGGGACTTCTCGCGTTTCACTGCACCTTCATCAGGCTTATGAATGCCCAATGCCATTTTGGCGGTCGTGCTTTTCCCCGAGCCGTTAGGGCCGATGAGCGTAACAATTTCGCCTTTATGCAGAGTGAGATCAATGTTGCGGACAAGCCAGCGACCGTTCCGCTCAATCCCTGCATTTTCAAGGCGCAGAAGAATGTCAGATGTCTGTCCGCTGGCGGCAGCTGATAATGGATGATGCATTGTACGCTTTCGGAATGATAGAAAAGCAGATCCTGCTCTTGTCACGAGTTATCTCATACGTTATAGCATTACGCAATAATGTAACTTTATAACATATTGTTCCGATATGCTGTCATTTCAATCGCTGGCAGTGATTAATAGCAATTTCTGTGAGGTTTTATGTCTGTTATCCGAGTTTTGCTGGCATCTGCTTTGTTGTCTGTTTCTTCGCATGCTGTTGTTGCGGCGGAAAAAGGCGATGTCGTGGTTTCGATTAAGCCAATTCATTCACTGGTTTCTGCTGTTATGCAGGGGGCAGGGGAGCCGGATCTTATTGTTAAAGGCGCTGCATCAGAGCATGGCTATAATCTGAAGCCGTCTGATGCCGGTGCACTGGAAAAAGCAAAAGTCATTTTCTGGGTCGGGCCGGAAATGGAAACTTATCTGACAAAGCCATTAGAGACTCTTGGTTCTAAGGCTGAAGTTGTACGGCTGGATCAGGTAAAGGGACTTGAAATCCTGTCTGCGCGTGAAAGCGGCAATTTTGAACCGCATGATCATGGCGGGCACAGCCATGGTGAGGGCGGTGAGGCGCATGACCATCATCATGATGATTTGCATCTCTGGCTTGATCCGCAAAATGCCAAGCTGATGCTGGGACCGATTGCGGAAGCTTTAAGTAAAGCTGATCCGGAGCATGCCAAGCAATATCAGGCGAATGCGGCAGCCTATGCCGATAAGATTGATGCGCTGCAAAAAGATGTGGCGGCGGAACTGGAGCCGGTGCGCACCAAGCCTTATATTGTGTTCCATGATGCCTATCAGTATTTCGAACGTCGTTTCGAACTTTCCGCGGCAGGCTCAATTACAGTGAATCCGGAAAAAGCGCCGGGGGCGGCGCGTATTCGTGAAATTCAGACCAAAGTGAAGTCCTTGGGGGCGACCTGTGTGTTCTCTGAGCCGCAATTTGAGTCATCTTTGGTAAAGACCGTGCTTGAAGGAACGGAAGCTAAAACAGGCGTACTTGATCCGCTTGGGGCTGATCTTCAGGATGGACCGGAACTTTATCCGCAGCTGATCCGCAATCTGGCGACATCGCTGAAGACCTGCCTGCAGTAATTCCCGTTACAAATCGCTATAGCCATCTGCCAGTGTGCGCTTATCCAGCACGCTGGCGATGGCTTCACGTACTTCCAGCATCATACGGCGAATTTTACAGTCTTCTTCGATGCAGTCCTCGCAGGCTTTATATCCTGTCTTGCTCGCGCAGGGGAGGGGGGCCAGAGGGCCGTCAAGGCTGCGGATAATATTGCCAATTGTAATCTGATCGGCCGGTTTGGCCAGACAAAAGCCTCCGCCTTTACCTTTGCGGCTTTGAACAAAGCCTGCAACGCGCAGGTCTGTCAGGATATTATCCAGAAATTTGCGCGGGATGTTACGTGCCTTGGCGATCTCGCCAACAGAGATAAGGTCATCCTGTGTGGCTTCTGCCAGATGAACCATTGCTTTGAGGCCGTATTTCCCTTTTTTAGTGAGCATGTAAGCGGTGTTCCCTGCATTATATAATGTTATTGCTCTCTATCTGTAGCGCAGAGTAGGGCAGGTATCAAACGCAAGTCATAATCTATGTGTCTGTCGCGGGCTTGCTGATTTGCCGAATCCGGTTTTCCGAGGGTGAAAAAGAGGGTAAATTTTCGCTTAATTTTTAAAGTTTTCCCTGTGGAAAGAAAGTTTGCGATTTGTGTAATTTTTTTGAAAAGTCGTGTTGACAGTTTGTGAGAGTGGGGTCTATATAGCGACATAACGAGGGCGGCGGCGCTGCTAGCGGCAGAGAGCTTCGCCCCTGAGATTGGTTGACTGAGGAATTGGTTGGCTGGTTAAAGCACTG
>NZ_ANNO01000061.1:0-265 GCF_000409565.1 Pseudochrobactrum sp. AO18b | reverse complement strand
CGTCGATGATAGAATTAGACTAGCGCTCACGGATCGTACGCAGCTAAAGCTGCTGATCCTCCGCGAGGGCGGCCAAAAGTGGCCGACGTGCGGTCGCACTTGCGAACACTGTGTGTTCGTGACCGAGGCGCTATGATCTTATGCACGAAAATCCCAGCTTCTTATTTGTTTCTGTGCCCTTTGCTGACCTGGTGGTTATGGCGGAGCGGCTGCACCCGATCCCATTCCGAACTCGGCCGTGAAACGCTCCAGCGCCGATGGTACT
>NZ_ANNO01000060.1:0-2849 GCF_000409565.1 Pseudochrobactrum sp. AO18b | reverse complement strand
AGGGGCGAAGCTCTCTGCCGCTAGCAGCGCCGCCGCCCTCGTTGTGTCGCTATATAGACCCCACTCTCCCAAACTGTCAACACGACTTTTAAAAAAAACTACACAAATCGCAAAGTTTCTTTCCACAGGGAAAACTTCGAATTTTATGCAATCGTTAACCAATGATGGAGGGCTCTTTCGAGCAGAGATTCTATATGTCTCAGCAAGCCGCTCTGCACATTATATATAGCAGAGCATATTAATGCTGGCTGCCGAGCCGCTCCATCTCCGCTTCCGACAGACCTAAGCTCTGGCCGATCTCATGCAGCAATATATGACCGATGATCTCGCCGAGCGTTTCTGTATTCTCGCTCCAGTAATCCAGAATAGCCCGACGGTATAATGTCAGCACTTCTGGCCCCTCCTGCGCGCGCAAATGAAACCGCTCTCCGACACCCCGCCCCTCAAAGAGACAGAGAATGTCATAAGGCGTATCCAGATCCAGATCTTCCATAACCTGTTCATCCGGAAAATCGGCCACTTCGATACGAATCTGCGGGCTGAGCGCGCGAAACTCATCCGGCATATGCGCATACGCATTCAATGCCAGTGATTTCAGTTCGTCTACAGACGGGGCAAGCCTTGTTGCCCAATCTCCGCTCAGATCAGTCTGAACCATTGTCCCTGTCTTTCTGCCCCGCTTATTATACAGCAGGTAGTCCAAAATTGATTCCATAAAAAAACCACGCTGACAGCCATCTGCAGCGTGGTTTCAAAACTGATATAGGCATTTATCCTGTAAATGCCAAGTGAGCCTTATTTTAAAGGCTCATGCCCACGGACGGCTTGCAGAATTCTTCTTCTCAAATACCGAGATATTATCCGCTTTTTCCATTGTCAGGCCGATATCATCCAAACCATTGAGCATACAATGGCGTTTGAACTCATCCAGTTCAAAAGCAATGGAACCGCCGTCCGGACCGGAAATTGCCATCCCCTCAAGATCAACTGTCAGCGTGGCATTGGCGCCGCGCGAGGCATCGTCCATCAGCTTATCAAGATCTTCCTGAGAAACTTTGATCGGCAGAATACCGTTCTTGAAACAGTTATTATAGAAGATGTCCGCAAAAGACGTAGAGATCACGCAGCGGATGCCGAAATCCAGCAAAGCCCAAGGCGCGTGCTCACGGGATGAACCGCAACCAAAATTATCACCGGCCACCAGAATCTGCGCATTGCGATAAGCAGGTTTGTTCAGAACGAAATCCGGATTTTCGGAACCGTCTTCATTAAAGCGCATTTCCGCGAATAGACCTTTACCAAGACCTGTACGCTTGATTGTCTTCAGATAATCCTTAGGGATAATCATATCCGTATCGATATTGATGATCGGCAACGGAGCGGCAACGCCGGTAAGCTTGGTAAATTTTTCCATCGGTCTCGTAACCTGTAAGTCAAAATGCTTTTCTCATTGTGCTTTACACCAGCTTTTTGCAGAGTCAAAGGCCTGAAATCCAAGCGAAGTGCCGCACCATGATAATAATGCGCCCCTCAACCCCAAAGGCAACTACCTTTTCATTGATTGCCTATGATATTCAATTCAAACAATATCCTGTCATTTTTGACTGGTTTTCAGATCAAAAATAACACGAACATCTTTGTCAGGGAGAAATTCTGAGTGACACTTTATCAGCCGCGCCGTGCCGTGCTTTATGTTCCGGCCAGCCATCAGAAAGCCCTCGCCAAAAGCACACAACTACAGCCCGATGCCATTATATATGACCTTGAAGACTCTGTTGCCGAGCAAATGAAGCATGAAGCGCGTGATAATCTGCGCGCACATTTTCAGGAACAACACCAAACAGAACAAAGCCCGCTAAAAGCTATCCGTATCAACAGTCTTGCCACGCAATGGGGTGAGGATGATCTGAAACTGGCAGCAGAACTCAAAACTGAGGCTATTGTTCTGCCGAAAACAGAAACGCCGCAACAGGTGATAGATGCTGCCCGCAAGCTTGATGATTATGATGCACCGGAGACCCTCGGTATCTGGGCAATGATTGAAACGCCGCGCGGTATTCTCAATGCGGATGAAATTGCACGGCTGGCGCAAAAATCCGCTGCACGCCTCAAATGTTTCATCGTCGGCACCAATGATATTGCTCTGAGCACTGGGGTTAAAACCACCAACCAGCGCAGCGCATTACTGCCATGGATGATGCAGATTATTCTTGCCGCCCGTGCCGGTGGTATTGATGTACTGGACGGTGTTTATAATAATTTTCAGGATCAGGAAGGCTTCAAAGCCGAGTGCGAACAGGGTGCTATGCTGGGTTTTGACGGGAAAACTCTGATTCACCCTTCCCAGATTGAAACCGCTTTGAACAGCTATTCCTCAACTGCCGAAGAAGCCGCATGGGCAAATCAGGTAATTGCTGCTTTTAATCTGCCGGAAAATGCTGCCAAAGGTGCCATCTCCCTGAATGGCTCTATGGTCGAGCAATTACATATTCGTCAGGCAGAACGCGTCCTTGCGCGCGTGCGCTGATTCTTTCGAGTTTCTGCAAACTACAGGAGTTTCCTATGCAGCTTTATCGTTTTCTTACCGGTCCGGATGATTCTTCCTTTTGTCATCGCGTTACTGAAGCCCTGAACAAAGGCTGGATGCTCTATGGCTCGCCAAGCCACAGCTATAATGCCGAAGAAAAGAAGATGTATTGCGGTCAGGCCGTAACCAAGACCGTTGAAGGTCATGAATATTCGCCGGATATCAAGCTCGGCAGCTTCTAAAAATAAAAGCCCCTGCATATCCTGCAGGGGCGTTTTCTAATTTATTAAAGGCCGCGTTTTTCGATCATGGCTTGCGGGGC
>NZ_ANNO01000059.1:0-28672 GCF_000409565.1 Pseudochrobactrum sp. AO18b | reverse complement strand
GGAGCAAATCTGCTCCCCCTCTTGTTGTTCTGCGGCTGCGTAATCAGGCGACTTCGGCAGCAAGGCGTTTTTTCTGACGTGCCCTGCGGGCAAGTACCGCCGGAATAATTGCCACGGCTGCGGCCAGTATCCAGAGGATCAGCGAGATTTTACTCTGGAACAGGATGGAGATATCTCCGCCGCTGATGGCCAGTGCATTGCGCAGGTTCACCTCCATCATATTGCCAAGCACAAAACCCAGAATAATCGGCGCCATATCGAAGCCCGCTTTACGCAGCAGCCAGCCAACCATGCCAATGGCAAGCATCAGCAGCACTGCAAAGACAGATGCATGGCTGGAATAGACACCGATAATTGAGAGGATGAGGATACCCGGTACCAGAATCCAGTTCGGCAAAGTCAGAAGACGCGCAAATATATTGACGAGCGGCAGGTTGAGTAACAGCAGCAGAATATTACCGATGAACAGGGAGGCAATCAGACCGCCTACAATTTCAGGGCGTTCGGCAATCAGCATCGGGCCCGGCTGAATATTATAGAGCATCAACGCACCGAGCATAACGGCAGTGGTGCCTGATCCCGGTACACCCAGTGTCAGCATTGGCACAAAGGCACCGCAGGCTGTTGCATTATTCGCCGCTTCCGGTGCCGCAAGGCCGCGGACATCGCCTTTGCCGAAAGTACCTTCCGTGTCGGAGATACGTTTTTCAGTTGTATAGGAAACAGCACTGGAAACGGATGCGCCGGTGCCGGGCAAAACGCCGACGATGAAGCCGATGAAAGAACCGCGCAATGTTGCGCCGGTTGAGCGCACAACATCACTCCAGCGGGCAAACATACGTCCCATATTGCGGATAACAGTATGGCCTTTGGCCTGATTTTCCAGAATGAGTAATGCTTCGGAGATCGAGAAGAGACCAATCACCAGCACAACAAATTCAATACCATCGCCGAGTTCCGGTTCATTGAAGGTGAAGCGATAGGCACCGGAGGTTGCGTCAAGGCCAACAGTTGCCAGCATCAGACCGAGTACACAGCCGATCAGTGTTTTGGCAGGTTGTGAACCGACCATGGAGCCGAGTGTGGCAAAGGCAAACACCATCAGTACAAAATATTCGGCCGGACCAAAGCCGATCGCAATACCGGATAGCAGTGGTGCAAAAAGTGCCAGACCTGTTGCGCCGATCATACCGCCGACAAAGGAAGCCAGACCGGACAGCATCAGCGCTTCACCGGCACGTCCCTGACGCGCCATCGGATTTCCGTCCAGCGCAGTCATCACTGCACCGGCATCACCCGGTACATTGAGCAGGATTGAGGAAATACGGCCACCATATTCGGCACCGCAATAAATGGCTGCCAGCAGGATCATTGTGCTTTCCGGCGGCAGACCCATTGTATAGGCAATCGGCAGCAGCAGAGCGATGCCGTTAATGGGGCCGATGGCGGGCAGAGCGCCGACCATGGTGCCGATAAAAGCGCCGATCAGGCCGATGAGAAGATTTTGTGTTGTGAGGGCAACGGCAAAACCGTTCCAGAGATAATCAAGATTCATGTGAGAAATTCCTTTCGGCGGAAAAATGGCCGGCTGAGATACGGCCAATCAGCCAAAAACAATGCCCTTGGGCAGATAGACTTCGAGCAAATAGGAAAACACAAACCACCAGAGCAGGGCTTGTACTGCGCCACCTGCCAGTGCGAATTTCAGCGGTGCGCCAAACAGGGCTGCAATTACGGTAACGATGAAGAAAACAGTCAGCAGAAACCCTGCGGTTTCAAGCATGAGCACGGCCACAACCAGTGTCAGGGGTACGGCCAGTACCCGCAGCAATGTGGCTCCGCGCGGAAAATCTTCAGCCTCACCCGGATTTCTAAGATAAAAGAAACATAGCAGCCCGAGAATGATTGCCAGCATCACCGGCACGACCCTCGGTCCGAGCGGATCTGACGCAAAAGCATAGTCAATGCGACTGCCACCGATGCCGTAAACCACGGCCAGCACCAGAAAACAGGCCGCATAAATCAGTCCTGTACGTTTTGAATTGACTGAGTTTTCGGACATAAATTGCCTCCTGCATCGCCGCCGGTAAGGCGGTTGCCGCATAATTTGTTCATGGCTTTGCGAAGATGCTGCTGCATATCCGGACACAGCCAGAGAAGTTTAGAAGTGAAACAGATTGGTCCTGCAATACCGGCAAAAGCTCAGGATGCGGGATCAGTCAGGGTGCGGAGCCGCTATGCAGGCGGCACGGAATGGAGGCCGCGCCACCCGCAAGGCTGCGTTTACATACCTGCTTCTTTGGCCAGTGTTTTAAAGCGTGCTACGTCAGCTTTAACCTGATCGTCAAAAGCCTGCCCGATCTGGGTATAGGCATAAAGGCCGCGGGCTTCACGCTCCTGAGAAAATTCCGGTGTTTCTGCCATTTTGGCAAAAGCATCGACCCACCATTTATAATCAGCGTCGGAAACATCTTTGCCGACATAGTAACCGCGCCAGACCGGCCAGTCGATTTCAACGCCCTGTTCGCGGGCAGTTGCCACATCTTTGAGATCACCCGGCAGACGCTCCGGTGCCATCACCGCAAGAATACGCACTTTGCCTGCGGCATGATGCTTTGACATTTCCGCAGCATCACCGGCGCCGACTTTGACATGACCACCTTCCAGAGCGGTCAGTACTGCGCCGCCGCCTTCAAGCGCGACATAGCGCATTTGTTTCGGATCCTGACCGGCATTTTTGGCCAGCAGCGAACCCTTCATCCAGTCCTGCGAGCCGACCGCACCGCCGCCGGCAATGGCGAAGTCAGAAGGGTTTTCCTTATAGGCTGCAATCAGTTCCTGAAGGTTTTTGTAAGGGGAATCTGCCGCCACAACCAGCACGCCGTAATCTGTGCCGAGAGCACCAAGCCAGCGGACGGCACTTTCATCATATTTACCGAATTTGCCCTGTGCGATCAGCAGCGCCGAGCCGGTGGAGGCTGCTGCGATCATATTATTATCGGCTGCGCGTTTGCCGATGACATGATTATAAGGAACTGCGCCGACGCCGCCTTCCATATAGGTGACAGCCATTGGTTTATTGATTGTTTTTGTCGCCAGCAGTGCATTTGCTGCCAGACGGCAGGTCAGATCAAAGCCGCCGCCTGGCTTCGCCCCCGCGAGACATTCCGGTTTTGACGGTTCGGCCTGAGCACTTGCTCCCGCAGTGAAAGCCACTCCGGCAACGGCCAATGCACCGATAAATAGATGTTTCATATGCGCTCCCTCTCATCCGCTCTGCTGGCGGTTCCTCGCAATATCTGAACGACAACCGGCAGTTTTACATCGCGGTGTGAAGACCGCAGTAACCGGCATCACAGACATTCCTCCCAGTCTGTGATCGGGCGAAACTTCCATATGAACCTGTCATGAGACTGTCACCGAAAATAGATTTTCTCGTTCTTGTGCGCTGCGCTTTTCTCATGTTAACTCGGTATTATGCGCATTCTTTTGGTGGAAGATACAACTGATGTCGGGGAGGCAATCAGCCAGCGCCTGCAAAAAAACCGGTCACCTGATTGACTGGCAAACAGACGGCGCTGTTGCTGCGGAAATTCTCGGCTTTACCGAATATGATCTGGTTATTCTCGACGTTATGCTGCCCGGCATGAACGGTTTCGAGATACTGAAACATATCCGTAAGACCGGTAATATGACGCCGGTGCTGATTTTGACGGCGCGTTCCGAGGTTGAAGACCGTGTTGGTGCGCTGGATATCGGCGCGGATGATTATCTGGTGAAGCCTTTTGATTTTCGTGAGCTTGAAGCGCGTATCAGGGTGCTGTTACGCCGCAAAAACGGCGGCGCTACCAATCTTATCACCTGTGGTGACCTTATTCTTGACCGGCAAAGCCGCTCGGTCTCGGTCGGTACAAAAGAAATTCAGCTGAAAAGGCGTGAAATCGCAATATTAGAATTGCTGCTCTCGAGGCCGGGGCGGTTGTTCAGTAAGGGTGAGCTGATGGATCATCTCTACGGTTTTGATGAAGAGGTAAACAGCAATGCTGTTGAGCTTTATATCAGCCGTCTGAGAAAAAAGATCGAGGGCGCGCGCGTCAGGATCATTACACAGCGTGGCATCGGCTACCAGATGGTTGCAGATAATGGCACGTGAACATTCGCTTTTTGGCAGGCTGGTTCTGCGGGTCACGATCATTCTGACTATCGGCGCGGCATTGCTTATCACCGCTGCGTGGTATTACGGGCGTAGTGCTGCCAGCCAGACCTATGACCGGTTGCTGCTCGGTGCTGCTTTGCAAATGGCCGGAAGCCTGTCCATCGAGGATGGCAAGCTGAATGCCAGTCTGCCGGTTTCGGCCTTTGAATTGCTGGGATTCTCACAGGAAGACCGTATCTTTTATCGCCTGATTGATACGGAAGGGCAGACCCTGACGGGTTATCGCGATCTGGCCGGTTATATTGATTATACTGCGGCGCGGACGGGGCCGGTTTTTCTCAATGATGTTTATCGTGACACGCCTGTGCGTCTCGTGGTTGTCTCCCGTGTTTTGTCGGACCCGCCTTTATCCGGATGGGCCTATGTGCTGGTGGCGCAAACGACTGAAGCCAGAAATGCGCTGACACAGGAGATTACCAGCCGTGCGATTCTGCTCGTTATTCTGATGAGTTTTCTGGCGCTGATCGCCGGAATTCTGGCGATACGCTATTCGCTGCAACCCGTGGCGGCGCTTGGCAGCGCGCTGCATAAACGCGATCCGCAGGATCTGACCCCGCTTGATCTTGATATACCGACCGAAATGAAGCCGTTTATCGGCTCAATCAATCATTTTATGAACCGGCTCGACCAGAGGGTGATGCTGCTGCAGCGCTTTATTGCCGATGCGGCACATCAGATACGCACGCCGCTGACAGCTTTGGCTGCACAGGCAGATATGCTGGAAACCGAAACCCTGCCGGCAAATGCACAACATTCCCTGCAACGTATGCGCGTTCGTATCACGGAATTATCAAGACTGACGGGGCAGTTGCTCAATCATGCCATGGTCATTCACAGGGCAGGGACAGTGCATCTGGAAAAGACAGATCTGGTTATTGTCGCCAGACAGGCTTTCCGCATGGCTGTGCCGGTGACAGTTAACCCTGATATTGTGGTGTCATTTGAGGCCGCGCAAAAACAAGTGCCGGTAGTGGGGGATATTGTCAGTCTGCGCGAGGCAATTGCCAATATTATCGATAATGCCCTGCGCCATGGCAGTAAGGCTGAACTTGCGGTCAGGGTTTCCGCAGAAAACAACCGTGCTCTGGTGGAGGTTTCTGATGACGGGGAGGGTATCCCGCCTGAAAAATGGCCTCATGTAGTTGAGCGCTTCATGACGTCGAAACCGCATGAAGGTAATTCCGGTCTGGGTTTTGCCATCGCTTCGGAAGTCGCAACCGCCCATAGCGGTCTGATCCGCTTCAGGGAGAAAACCACGCATAGCAATTTCTGTGTCATTCTGGATATTCCGCTGGGGCAGGACACATGATGAGCAAAGGTCAGGCCGTGAGATTATCTGTGCTGGCAGTTTGGTTTGTGACTGGTTTTGCATCTCCTGTCAGCGCTTCCGAGGGGACATTCAGTCTTTTCCCTGCCCTGAAACCAGAAACAGAGCGTCTGCAAATCAGCGGGGCGATGGATACAGCGGCGATTGCGCCTTTAATCAGGGACTTTCAAAAGCAAAGACCGGATATAGCTGTTGCCTATAATGATCGTGTAACCAATGATCTTTACGAAGATGCGGATGCGGCCTGCATGGCTAAAACATCTTTTGCTGATGTTATTTTATCATCCTCTGTCGATCATCTGGTCAAACTCGCCAATGACGGATGCGCCCGATCCTATCAGTCGCAATATACGGTCAATGTTCCTGAGTGGACGCAGTGGCGCAATGAAGTTTACGGCTTCACTTTTGAACCGGCCGTTCTGGTCTATAACAGCGATTATGTGGCACCGGATGAAATGGCCGCAACACATGGCGAACTGGCTGATCTGCTGCGCAGGAAAAATGGTTATTATTTCCGCCGTGTCGGAACCTATGATTTGCGGACATCCGGCATAGGCTATTTGCTTGCTTTTCTTGATGCGCAGCAGGCATCTGCGACTTACGGGCGGTTGCTGGAAAGCATGAGCCGGACAGAGAGCGCATTATATTGTTGCAATAATGATGTGCTTCGCAGGCTGGAAAGCGGCGAACTCTATATCGGTTATAATATTCTGGGCTCTTATGCCTATGCCGCGCAAAAGCGGAATCCCAAATTACGTATAACGATGATGCGGGATTATACGCATATTCTCAGCAGGGGTGTCTTGCTGCCGCGTTACGCAAAAAACTACCGCCTCGGGGAAAGTTTTCTGGATTATCTGCTTTCACCGCAAGGGAAGGCGGTTGCGTTGCAGGAAGGGATTTCATTTCCGTGGGATGGTGTGCCGCCGTCAGACATTAATGCGCCGGGATCTTTGCTGACATCGGGCATTGGCAGGCCGATACGGATCGGTCCTTCCTTGCTGGCGGCGCAGGATCAGATGCGCAGACAGCGTTTTATCGGTGACTGGCAGGACGCAATGCTGCCAGCCTCGCTGGAGCCATGAGGGTAGCAGAATAATGAATCTCCGGAATATTGATTGAGTATTCCGGAGATGCTGTTTTAAGAACTGGGGGGCTTAGAATTTATAGGCTATACCCAGCCGTATATTATTGGTGGTGAGTTTTGCTTCCACCAGATCATTATCGTCGATGCCTTTTTTGCCATAGTCGCTGTAGCGATATTCCGCACGCAGCAACAGATTATTGGTCAGCGCATAATCAACACCCGCGCCGAGTGTGAAGCCGACATTGGTATTGGATGTTGTGCCGAGATCGGTGTTTCCGGTTGTCAGATTATGTTTAATACCTGCAAAAGCCACACCACCGGCGACATAAGGCAGCCAGCGTTCATAATTGATACCAAAACGGGCGCGGAGCGCGCCTTCCCATTCAACGCGACTGTTCCAGACATAATTACGTGTACCGATGAGAATATCGCTATCTTTGCTCAGATCAGAATAATTAATGTCGCCTTCAAGGCCGAATAAATAAGCATTTGAAAACTCCCAGTTATAACCGGCATAAAGACCGCCCATAAAGCCGTTTGAGTTTGCAGACAGATCGCTATTATAGCCGTATAGCTTTGTCTTTGCCCAATTATACCCGACCTGACCGCCGATATAGGCACCACCCCAGATTGAGGATTCATCATAGGCAGGTGCTTCAGGGCTATTGTAAACGACATCAGCCGCATGAGAAATATTGATATTTGAAATAAAAAACGCAGCAGTTAATAGTAAAAATTTATTTTTCACGCAATGACTCCTTATGAAAGCATGAGTAATCAGTATATTTAAATTCAATCAAAATGATGTAGTAAAAATACAACTAGAATTAATGTTATTTTTTCTTATGTAAAACGAAAATTATTAAAGTATAAGCGATTTTATAAGACTATATAAATTTATAATTTATATAGTTTGTTTAAATTGTATTTTAATTAAAATTGTTAGTTTAATGATTTACGCGTGCACGTGTGGGGCAGGGGCGATACGCAAAGCCTTGCCCTTGTTATTTATACAAACGCAGTTTCATTTCCCAGCGGTCTAGACCGTCTGCAAAGCCGTTCGGGATTACTTTTACAGTTGTGAAACCAAAACCCTCATAAAATCTGCGGGTATGTTGACTAGTCTCTAATACTACCTCATCAATATTCGGTGTAACCCGCGCCAGAGCCAGTCTTGCCTCTGTTAGGCTGGTTCCTAATCCCCGCCCATGAAAATTTCTGTCTACCATACCCCAGGATAATCCGGTCTGACGTTTTGTTGTCTCAATCACTAGACCGCCGCAGGCAATGATGGAATCTTTGTGCGTCAGCACCAGATAGGGCTTGTCTGCATGATTGACGCACTCCAAATGTTGACAAAAATCTGCATATTCTTCCGGTGCAAAATAGAGTGGCACATTGTTGGTGAATACTGCCAGACATGCGGCAAAGTCACTGGATTGGTAAGGTCTGATAATGATATCAATCATATTATGATTATAGCGGGATCAGCATTCGGTTACTATATGTGGTATCAAAGCAGCGTTAAGAATATATCCAAACACTGATTGCAACATCTAACATAATCAGTCGCGGGCAAGAGCTGCCACAGGATCAAGCTTGGAGGCATTGCGCGCGGGCAGGAAGCCGAAACAAATCCCGATCAGGCTTGAGCAGATAAATGCGGCGATGATTGAGAATGGCGAATAGATCAGTTCAAATGGTGTATTGAATTGTCTGAACAGCCAGCCGAAGCCCATCGCCACCATAATACCGAGAAAGCCGCCGATCAGACAGACAAGCACGGCTTCGATCAGAAATTGCTGCAATATATCGCTGCGTCTTGCGCCGACAGCCATCCGCACACCGATTTCATTGATCCGCTCTGACACGGAAACCAGCATAATATTCATCACGCCGATACCGCCGACCAGCAGCGAAATCAGCGCAATGGCTGAGACCAGCAGGGTGAGTGCCTGCGTTGTGCTGGTGATGGTTTTGCGGATATCATCAGTGTTCAGGATGGTGAAATCCTGCTCACCATGCCGCTGGATCAGAAAAGCGGTGACAGCTTTTTCTGCCAGTTCAGGAGACGTATCATCACTGATGCGCAATGTGAGGCTGCGCAAAACGCGTGAACCGGTCATACGGGTCTGCACTGTGGTATAGGGCAGATAGATGGACAGGTTTTCACTGGAGCCGAACCCGCCTTGTTCCGGCTGCATGATGCCGACAATTCTGACCGGCACATTTTTGAGAATGATAATCTGGCCGACCGGACTGCCGTGGAAATTCGTGAACAGGGTTTTGCGCGTATTCTCGTCAATCACCGCATCCAGCGCGATATCCTGAACGCTTTGCTCGTCAAAAAAGCGTCCTTCAGCAATCTTACTGCCGCGGGTGACAAAATACTGGTCGCTGACGCCGTTAATCAGGGCATTTGCTTCCACGCCGCCAAAACGCGCTGTGGCCGGTGTGGAAACCGTAGGCGTTGCGGCCATAATATAGGGTTGTTTGGCAAGCTGATTGGCATCATCAATCGTCAAAGTGGTGATGCGGGCAGACATACGGTCGCCAAAGCCGCGTCCGGGGAAAATCTCCAGCGTATTGGTACCGAGACTGCTGATCTGGTCGAGTACCTGCTTTTGTGAGCCTTTGCCGAGTGCCACAACACAGACAACCGAAGCAATGCCGATAATAATGCCGAGCATTGTCAGAAAAGTGCGCAGCCGGTGCGCATTCATCGAGCGCAGCGCCATCAGAAAAGCTTCGCCGAAACGATCAGCCAATGTGCCCAGCGATGAGTGGCCGCTTTTGCCTGTCCCCGTTGTGGCGGCAATGTCGCTCTCAGGTGCCTGCGCAGTTGCAGCCTTCTCGTCGCGGGTGGTGTCGGAGATGATTTCCCCGTCGCTGATCTCAATGATCCTTTGCGCCCGCTCGGCGACATTGCGGTCATGGGTCACGATGATGATCGTTTTGCCTTCACGATGCAGCTCTTCAAGGATTTTGAGAACTTCCTCACCGCTATGGCTGTCCAGAGCACCGGTCGGCTCATCGGCCAGAATAACATCGGCATTATTGATCAGCGCACGGGCAATGGAAACACGTTGCTGCTGACCGCCGGAAAGCTGACCGGGTCGGTGATGAGTCCGGTCTCCCATGCCGAGCCGGTCAAGTATATGAACGGCCTGTTGCTGCCGGTCTTCGCGGTTTTGACCGGCATAAATTGCGGGGATTTCAACATTGCCGACAGCACTCAGCTCATTGAGCAGATGATAGCGCTGAAAAATGAAACCGAAATGCTCGCGCCGCAACTGGGCGAGTTCATCAGCATCCAGATCGGAAGTTTCCCGTCCAGAGATGAAATATTTGCCCTCGGAAGGTCTGTCGAGACAGCCCAGAATATTCATCAGAGTGGATTTGCCGGAGCCGGAAGCACCGACAATCGCCACCATTTCACCATGGCCGATCGTCAGATTGACATCTTTCAGCACAGTGGTGAAACCATCGCCCGAAGGGTAATGACGATAAAGATGCTCGAGGGTGATCAGCGGCTTTTCCATCATCAGAACCTTATGGAGCGGCCGCGGCGGCTGCGCGGAACTGCCGGTCTGCCGGTACTGTCGCCGGTGACGATTTTCTCGCCTTCGTTCAGGCCGGAGATGATCTCAACCAGAACCTTGTCATTCAGGCCGGTTTCGACCGGTTTTTCGCTGATAGTCCCGTTCTGCTCCATCACCCGCACCGTGACTTTATCTTTTTCATCAGGCTCAGACAGCGCGGTGGAAGGGATCAGCAAAACATTATCAGCCTGCCCCAAAATGATATGAATTTCAGCAGTCATATAGGTTTTCAGCACACCGTCAGGATTGGCAATGTCAAAAATACCCTTGTAGTAAATGGCTGAGGCTGTGCTGGTGCTGCTGCTCACCGCACTGGTGCCGCCAAAACTCTTATCGCTGACGATGGATTGCGGCGCGGGTTCCAGAATCTGCAATTTGGCTGTGTAGCGCTTGTTACTCTGGCCGGGGATTGTGAAATAAAGATCCTGTCCTTCTTTGACATTTACCACATCGGCTTCAGAAATATCGGCCTCAACAGTCATGGTGTCGAGCTGGCCGATAATGGCAATGGTCGGTGCCGATTGCACAGCGTTCACCGTCTGGCCTTCCTGTACAACAGTGGCCAGAATTGTGCCATCAATCGGGGCGCGGATTTGCGTATAGCCGAGATTAGCTTCAGCCGTTTCAACAGCGATTTTTGACACCACGATCTGGGCATCGCTCAATGCGATCTGCGCTTCGGCGGATTTAACGGCTTTAACGGCCTTGTCATAATCGGCGCGCGAAATGGCATTGCGCGATACCATCTGCTGCTGACGGGTCAGGTCCTGTTTGGCCAGCTCCAGCTGGGCAATTTTATCTTCACGGTCTGCCTGATTGCGAACTTCTTCCGCTTTCGCCTTCCGCAGATCATTCTGCTGGGTGGTGGCGTCAATCTGGGCGATCAGATCGTCTTTTTTCACCAGCTGTCCGGCTTTGACATTGAGGCTCAGCACGCGGCCGGAAGCCTGTGCACCCACAGCTACCAGTCGTGCAGGTTTGAGAATGCCTGTGGCAAGGACTGTGGTTTCAATATCGCCCTTGCGCACCGTATAAGTCATAATCTGCGGGGTTTCAGTCTTGAAATAATCCGCAGTGAAGTAATAGAGAACAGCAGCCAGTCCTGTGATTGCAAGCAACCAGAAGAGCCATTTTTTAGCAAAACCGCGTTTCTTTTTGGAACTACCGTTCATCTATACCTCATCAGCCTGAAACTTCATTTCAGGGTATTCTTTTTTGGGTTACCAGATGCGGCCCTGTATAGCCGTCCTGAATTTCAGCTTTGTCTGTTATAATGGTGCCGTCCCAGCCGCCACCCAGTGCCTTTTGCAGGTTGATATAATCCTGCAGCAGGCTGACCCTGAGTTGAATCAGGCTGCCTTCATTCGAATAGAGTGAACGCTCGGATGTCAGAAGATCAAGGAAACTCGTGGAGCCGCTCTCATAGAGCGCACGGGAAAGCTCCGTTGCCCGCCGGTAAGACTGTACAGCTTTTTGTGTCTTGGCATATTGAATACGCCGTTGATTAAGCGACACACTGGCATTCTCAACTTCTTCCAAAGCGGTAAGAATAGCCTTGCGATAGCTGATAAAGGCCTGATCGCGGCTGGCTTTCGCAGCATCGACTGCGGCATTGAGCTGACCGCCTTTAAACAGCGGAACGGTCAGGCTCGGGCCAAAACCCCAGCTGATTGTGGAGCCTTTTCCAAGATCGCCGATCCGCGCTCCCGCAGTGCTGATATTACCGGTGAGGCTGACACTCGGATAGAGAGCTGCCTGTCTCTGGCCGATCACTGCGGTGGAGCGTGCATAATTGCGCTCTGCAACCCGCAAATCAGGGCGGTTCAGCAATAAATCGGCGGGGATGCCGGCCGTCACGATTGCCGGAACCGCAGGAACAGGCTTCGTTTTTTCAAGCGTAGCGGTCAGTGCCGTCGGCGCTTGACCGGTCAATACCGACAGGCGATGCAGGCTCTTGGCATAGGCGGTTTTCAGTTCCGGAATTTGCGCTTCCGTACTGCTGGTCTGCCCTTCCGCATTGGCCAGATCAACTTCGGAAATATCACCGGCATTAAACCGTGCACGGGTCAGTTCAGCGGTTTTACGCTGAGATTTTATGGTGCGTTCTGTCAGCGCAATGCGTGCCTGCAAGCCGCGCAACTCCGCATAATTGCTGGCAATGTCACCGATCATGGTCACCAGAACCGCATGCATATTTTCCTGCTCAGCATCCAGACCATAACGCGCGGCTTCCACGGAGCGGAGATTTGCGCCGAAAAGATCAAGCTCCCAGCTGGTATTCAGACCGGCAGTGAGACCGGTGCTTTCACCGCTGTCGCCGCTCTTGGAACGCTTTGCGCTGCCTGAGCCGTCAAGCACAGGATATAACGCACCGCCTGCTTGCTGATAGGAGGCACGGGCTTCGCGGATTTTGGCTTTTGCCAGCGCAACATCATTATTGCCTTGCACAGCCTGCCCGATCAGATTGTCCAGCACCGGATCATTGAAACGCTTCCACCATTGTGCAAGCTGCGCCGGTTTGGCCGGTACAGATTTTTGTCCGCTCCAGGAAGCGGGCAATAAAGTGGACGGAGTCTGATAGTCGGGGCCGACAGCGACACAGGACGCGAGAGCCGGAAGCGTTATGCTCAACGTTGCCAGACGCAAAAACAGCACAGTCATGAAATGGCAATATCCCTGAAATATAAATAACAGCCGGAGCATTGCCGCACCCGCCCGGTATTCTCACCGGATGCGCGCAACAATGCGATAAAATCAAGACACCGGAGAGATAAAACATACTCCTGACAAACACCGGCTGTCATGCCGTGTTTGCAGTCTTGTCACAGCTTGGCGATGAAAAAAAGCAAGAAAACTGTTTTTTTACCAAGCTTAACGATTTGTAATGATAAATCCGCTGACTGTGCATAACGGGCAAATGAATTGTCAGGATTTTGTCAGGGCAAACCGTTCAGCCTGAAAAAGATTGTGGATCAGCTGTCCGGACTGTGCAAGCGGATGCGGCTTATAATCAGATCGCTGGCTGTCAGAATGTCATGAGCGATTGCTGCTTCCGCAGCATCCGCATCGCGATTTTCAATCGCCTCCACGATTTTATAATGGTCATCAATCATTGCCCGTCCGCCATGTTTATAGGCATCGGCAATCAGTGGTCCCATTTGCAGCCATAGCCGGTTGATGATGGAATTGAGCACCGGCATGTCGGCTACTTCCACCAAGGCCGAATGAAAAATATGGTTCATCGCCAAGGCATCGCCCCAGAGCTGCTTTTTCATAGCCTTGTCATTATCTTCGACCAGTTTCCAGAGGCGGGCTATGTCTTTTTTACTGGCCTGTTGAGCTGCCTGTCTGGCGGCAAGTCCTTCAAGACGCACACGGATGGCGCGGATTTCTTCATATTTTTTCTGATCCAGCACCGGTACGCGAATATCCCGCGGTGTTTTCTGAATCAGCGCTTCATCCTGAATGAGCCGCAGCAATGCATCGCGCACTGGCGTGACACTGGTACCCAGTGATGCTGCCAATTCACGGATTGTCAGCCTTGTATCCGGCGCGAATTGTCCGCGCATCAGCGCCTGAGAGAGTTTGCGATAGACGATTTCGCCGAGATTATGGTGTTCAAGCGTCTGAAGTTCTGAAATGCCATTCATGCAAGATATGTCCCCCGCAGTGAGCGAACTGTTCTGTTTTTATGATCTCACTTCATATCCGGCCCTGTTTTGCCGGAAATGTTCCGAATAAAATGACTCATCATAACCATGAATAAAATCACGGCAATGTTATTGATTACGCTGTTTATCAAGCCTGTCGCAACAATAAATTGGGCTCTGCGATATGCTTGACAAACTATTATATAAAAAACATGATGCATCAAATGGGAGGCGGGATTTTATTTCAGATCATCGCTTCAGCGGAGAAATTTCAGAGCAGTTTTAAGCCAAAAGCGGAACCGGTTTTAGCTTAGAACTGCGCCGAGCAAAGCGATGAACGGTTTCCGGTTCGGAAAACAAAAACCGTTCTGAAATAAACCAGGTAGGGAACTATGGATAAGCAGCCGAATTCACCTGAAGCGCGTGATATTCAGTATCACCTTCATTCCTATACGAATGCGCGTCGTCATCAGGAAATCGGACCGATGATCCTTGAAAAAGGTGACGGGATCTATGTCGAGGACAATAACGGCAAGCGCTATATTGAAGGTCTTGCCGGTCTGTGGAGCGTGGGCGTAGGCTTCTCGGAACAGCGTCTCGTGGATGCTGCCACCAAACAGATGCAGAAACTGCCTTATTATCACAATTTTGGCCATAAATCCCACGGCCCTGTGATTGATCTGGCGGAGAAGCTGGTGACCATGGCGCCGGTGCCGATGAGCAAGGCGTTTTTCACCAATTCTGGCTCCGAGGCCAATGATACCGCGATTAAAATGCTGTGGTACCGTTCCAATGCACTCGGCCAGCCGCAGCGCAAAAAGATCATCAGCCGCAAGCGCGGTTACCATGGTGTGACCATTGCTGCTGCAAGCCTCACCGGCCTGCCTGCAAACCAGATGTCTTTCGATCTGCCGATTGCCAATATTCTGCACACATCCTGCCCGCATTACTGGCGCGAGGCACTGCCGGGTGAAACGGAAGAACAGTTCACCGACCGTATGGCTGCTGATCTGGAAGCAATGATTCTGGCAGAAGGCCCTGATACCATTGCTGCATTCATCGGCGAGCCGATCATGGGTGCCGGTGGTGTTGTGGTGCCGCCGGACAGCTATTGGGGTAAAATTCAGGCTGTTCTGAAGAAATACGACATTCTGCTGATTGCGGATGAAGTGATCTGCGGTTTCGGCCGTACCGGTAATATGTTCGGTTCCGAGACCTTCAAAATGCAGCCGGATATTATGGTCTTCTCCAAGCAGCTTTCATCCTCTTATCTGCCGATCTCGGCACTTGTAGTGAATGAAAAAGTCTT
This sequence comes from Pseudochrobactrum sp. AO18b, assembly GCF_000409565.1. Lineage (NCBI taxonomy): Bacteria > Pseudomonadati > Pseudomonadota > Alphaproteobacteria > Hyphomicrobiales > Brucellaceae > Pseudochrobactrum > Pseudochrobactrum sp. AO18b. The sequence goes on along the minus strand of NZ_ANNO01000059.1, from coordinate 13,481 downwards.
TGCACCACTGGCTGACGAGAGCAATCGTATCGGTACTTTCGGTCATGGTTATACCGGTGGTGCGCATCCGGTTGCCGCAGCTGTTGCCAATGAAAATATCAAGATTATTGAAGAAAATAATTTGGTTGCAAATGCCCGTGAAGTCGGCGCGCATATGCAGAAGCGTCTGCGTGAACTTGCCGATCATCCGCTTGTGGGTGAAGTGCGCGGCAAGGGTCTGATTGCAGCGGTTGAACTGGTTGCTGACAAGCAGACCAAAGAACCGCTTGAAAAAGCCGGTAATCTTGGCCTGATGGCAAATGCTGCGCTGCTGAACAATGGCGTTATCTGCCGCAATATGCTGGACACTGTTGCATTCTGCCCGCCGCTGATCATCAATGAAAAACAGGTTGATGAAATGGTCGGCGCTTTTGCCAAGGCACTGGATACAGTGGCTGCTGAAGTAAAGAAATAATTTCTTCTGAAAATTGGAATGAAACGGCGCATGTGAGCAATCATATGCGCCGTTTTTATTTATACCCTTTCAAACGACTGCAATATGTGCTTAATCTCGCGCATCCACAGGGGGGCTCCGTAGTGCCGGGGCTGAGATGCTAGTGTCAAACTGGCGGACTCTAAAGCTGATCTGGGTAATACTAGCGGAGCGAGGCGGACCATGTTTTCTGGCGCACAAATTTCCCTTAATACTGTCACGGTAATTCCGGCGGGCTATTTCCGGCTGACCTGAAGAATTTCGCTGCAAGTTTTACCCGTATTCTTGTCACCGGAATTTTATCATGTCTGTTTATCAAGCTGCCGCTGCAGATTGCCCGCAATCTGCATGCAAATCGTCTGATTATATCGCTACATTTCTGCCCGCCATCTTGTCGGTCAGTGCGATCTTTCTGTTCTGGGAAAGCTATGTCGCGCTGTCAGGCATCGCACCTTCCGTCTTGCCTGCACCAAGCCGAATTCTTCAGCAGATGTTTCTGCATCGTCAGGCTTTGTGGGACAATACGCTGCCGACAATCCGCGCAACGCTGATCGGCTTCAGCTGCTCGGTCATCACTGCCTGTCTGCTCTCCGTGCTGATTGACCGGTATATTCTGTTACGGCGGGCGCTGTTTCCGGTTTTCATTATCAGTCAGACCCTGCCGCTGATAGCCATTGCACCTCTGATTGTGCTGTGGTTCGGCTTTGGTTTACTGCCGAAAATTCTGCTGGTCTCTCTGGTCACATTTTTCCCGATGCTTGTGGCACTGGTGCAGGGCTACGCCGCGACAGATAAAGAAATTGAGCATTTGCTGGCCTCAATGGGCGCAGGCAGATGGACGATTTTCCGCCTAGCGCGCATTCCTTCGGCTTTGCCTTACTTCTTCGCAGGCTTACGCATCTCAATTACCTATGCGGTTGTCGGTGCGATATTTGCTGAATATGCGGGCGCGCTGAAAGGGCTGGGCATCTATATTCTCAATGCCAAAAATAACTTCCGGCCTGATCTGGTGCTGGCTGCGGTGTTTATCAGTGCTACGCTGACTTTGAGCCTGTTTGGTCTGACATTGCTGGTGCAGAAATGGGTCGCTCCGTGGCTGAAAACAGAACGGGGGGCAGGGCAATGACACGTCTGCAACTGCAATCTGTCGCCAAGTCCTTTGGCGCATTGGAAGTTCTGCGCAATATTTCCCTTCATGTGGCGGAAGGCGAGTTTGTCTCGGTTTTAGGGCCGTCCGGTGCGGGTAAATCGACGATTTTCAATCTGCTGACCGGTGCGGAACAGCTCTCGCAAGGGCGCATCATGTTTGACGGGGCACCATTGGCGCAGGCACGCGATGCTTTCGCTTTCATGCCGCAGCGCGATGCGCTGATGCCGTGGCGGCGGATGATTGACAATGCCACGCTGGGGCTGGAAGTGCAGGGCATGAGCCGCAAGGATGCCCGCCAATTAGCTGAGCCATTGTTTGAGGAATTCGGCCTTGCCGGTTTTGAGCAGGCCTATCCGGCGGAATTATCAGGCGGTATGCGCCAGCGGGCAGCCTTGCTGCGCACAGTTGTCCAGCAACGGAAAATGCTGCTGCTGGACGAGCCTTTCGGTGCGCTGGATGCTCTGACCCGCGCTTCGATGCAGCACTGGCTGGAGAGCATGTGGCAGAGTCATCGCTGGACGGCACTGCTGATTACCCATGATGTGCGTGAAGCCGTTTATCTCTCAGACCGGATTTATGTGTTGTCGGCACGCCCGAGCAGGGTTGTGCATGAGGTGACTGTCGATCTGCCGCGCCCGAGACGGGACTCTATGCACAAAACCGCATTGGAAAAAGCTGCCTCGCTGGAAGCCGAAATTCTAGATCTCCTCCTGAATGTGTAAGGAAATAATCATGGCAATTCTCAATCGCCGCCGCCTGTTATCCGGACTGGCTCTGTCCGGTGCAATGAGCCTGCTGCCGGTCACATCTTTCGCCAAAGATCCGGCAAAAGTGACTGTCGCCCTCGACTGGACAGTGAACACCAATCATATCGGCATGTTCATTGCCCGCGATCAGGGTTTTTATAAAGAAGCGGGGCTGGATGTAACGATCCTGCCTTATTCCGATACATCGGCGGGTGTGCTGGTCGCCAGTGGCGCGGCGGATTTCGGTATTGTCGGTTCTACCGGTCTTTTCGCGCAGCGCACTGCAGGTGCTGATCTTGTCGGAACCTATGCAGTTGTGCAGCATGAAACCGGCCGTCTGGTCTTTATGGATGACCGGCAGGACATTCAGTCTCCGAAAGACCTCGACGGCAAAACCTATGCCGGTTTTGGTTCCAACTGGGAGCGCAGGATGATTGCCAGTATGATCCGCGCTGATGGTGGTAAAGGTGAGTTTGAAATTGTGACACTCGGCACCTCGGCCTATGAGGCGCTGGCCAATGGCGCTGTGGATTTCACACTGGAAATCGTGACATGGGAAGGCGTGAAAAACGAGCTTGAAGGTGTGAAACAGCGGGCATTCCGCTATTCTGATTATGGTGTGCCGGATCAGCATACGACATTGCTGGTCTCATCAGGCAAATATCTCAGTGAAAATTCTGATGCGGCAAAAGCCTTCCTGAGTGCCACACAACGCGGCTATGCTTTTGCTGCCGATCATCCGGATGAAGCGGCGGATATGCTCATTCGCGGCAATCAGGATGTGCTGACCGATGACAAGCTGATCCGTGCCTCGCTGAAGGCTCTCAATGACGGGCATTTCCTGCGTGACCGTGATGGTACAATCGGCAAAATGCGCCCTGAAACCATGAATGCTATGGGCGAGTTTTTATTTAAAGCGCAGATTCTCTATGATAAAGAAGGTGCTGTTGTGCAGGAAAAACCGGATTTCTCCGCGTATTTTACCAATGATTTCCTGCCGTAAATAACGGAACAGTGAATGAGCAAACAGGAACCGGTGCGTATTATTGTGATGGGCGTTTCCGGTTCCGGCAAGTCTACTCTGGCCGGTGCTCTGGCGCAGACATTGGCACTGGTTTTTATTGAAGGCGATGATCTGCACCCGACTGAAAATATAGCGAAAATGCAGGCGGGTGAGCCGTTGGATGATGCTGACCGCCTGCCTTGGCTTCAGGCGGTTTCCGAGCAGATTTTAGCACTGCCTGAAGGTGCGGTGGCGAGTTGCTCAGCGCTTAAAAAATCCTATCGGGATTTGCTGCGTGAGCAGACCGGCGAGCCTTTATATTTCATTTGCCTGACCTGCGATTCCGCCATGATTGCTGCGCGTTTGCAGGCGAGACACGGGCACTTCATGCCCGCATCTTTACTCACTTCACAACTGGCCAGTTTTGAAAACCCGCAAGGCGAACCGGCGACACTGATGCTGTCCTGCGATCAGCCTGTGAGCACCATGATTGCGACCTGCAAAACATGGCTGGCTGATCAGGCTGGATTAAGCGCAATCACAAAGACTGTGCCGCTGCCGGAAAGCTGAAGCTCTGCATTGATGCATTGCTCTAACCGCAGACAATCATTGACTTCAAGCTGTATCTCACCGGCCTGCACTGTACCGCTGCTGCAAAAGACCAGCACGGTTGCGCCGGAAAGGGACACAGCTGTCTCTCTGGAAATCTGATGACGACTGACCTGATGTGTAAACCGCCCGCGCCTCGTCATCACATTCAGATCGGTGATGGCAGAACCGAGCAATTTCGCACTGGTTGGACTGTCGGCAGGGAAGGAAAACGGCGGCGTCTCGCCCTTCAGTTCCTGATCGTCCAGCCCTTCAACAGACAGGATAATCCCGTCGCCTTCCAGTACGGATAGAGTGCGGTCGATGCCGGTAAAAACCGAAAACGGCCCGTCACTGGCTACCGTTGCGGTGCTGATACGCCAGTCGAAATTATCGACTGACGCATCGGCAGGGAAAACCGCGATTTCAACGGTTACACCGCCGCCGTTCTTCCACGGCATCCGGCGGTGCTGATGATTTTTGAGAAGCTGCATTTATTGTAACCAGCCGTTTGAAACTGCCCAGAGCGCCACAGGCGCTGTCAGCAGAATGCTGAGTGCCGTGCGGATATACCAGATCACGATCAGATCACGGAATTTGAGCGGGATTGAAGTTGCAAGCACACAAGGGATGGAGGCCGAGAGAAACAATACCTGCGAGACGGAAACCACTGCAGCTACGAATTTCAGCGTCACATCGGCATCTTTCAGCAGGATGGCAGGCAGGAACATTTCAGCCAGACCTGAAGCCATGGATTTCGCCGCCAGCATTGGTTCTGACAATTGGGCAATCCATGTGAACGGATAGAGCGCGAGACCCAATACATCAAAGACGGGTGTATATTTGGAGGCCAGCAGGCCGAGCAGGCCAACAGCCATAATACTTGGCAGGATCATCGAGGCCATACGCAAGCCGTCGAGGAAAGTTGCACGCAGCATCGGCAGAATGTGAGGCGCTTTTTCTGCCTGTTCCAGACCGGCATCAATCGCGGTTGCGATGCGGGATTTACCCTTCGGCAGCGGTGTGTCGCGGGTGGCCGGATGATCCATTTTGGCCAGCGGCCACAGGCGCGCAACAATCGCCGAAACGATGAAAGTCACGAAGAAGGTTGTCCAGAAATACAGGTTCCATACATCCATCAGATTAAGTGTCTTGGCGACAATAATCATGAAAGTTGCTGAAACAGTCGAGAAGCCGGTGGCAACAATCGCCGCTTCACGCGCGGTATATTTGCCCTCGCGGTAAACGCGGTCGGTAATCAGCAAAGCCAGCGAATAGCTGCCGACAAAAGAGGCCACCGCATCAATCGCTGACCAACCCGGTGTGCGCCAGATCGGGCGCATTACCGGCTGCACAATCACGCCGGTGAATTCCAGCAATCCGTAGCCGATCAGAAATGCCAGTGCCAAGGCACCAATCGGCACAATCAGACCGACGGAGAGCACCAGCTTGTCAAAAAGAAACGGCAGCATATCCGGCGTAAACAGCAATGCCGGTCCGACACCGGCGAGATACATGATTGTGAGCACAAGACCCAGCACACGCAAAACGGAGAAGATCGTCTCGGTCAGGTTTTTGTTCCATGTCCCGCGGACAAACGGGCTGAGCGCGCCATAGGCTATCAGCAGGCAGACAAAAGTCAGCGCCGCAGGCCGTAATTGTGTGGCGATAGCGGTCGCTGCATGGTCGAGCAGAATGGTGGATTTGCCGCCGATCGTCACCGGCACAAAGAAAAAGAAAATGCCGATAAAACTGAAAAAGATGAGTTTGAGAGCAGCTCCGCCGCGCGAGCCGCCGCTGCTGCCGATTGTTGTATCTGTCATGATTACCCCTGATTATTGTTATTCATGCAGAAGGAGATTCCGTGATCCTAAATGCTTTTTTGTCCTTGTGTGATACGGCCTCTCCCAAAGCCGGAACTAGAAATTTGAAAGGCAGCCCCCTCAAAGGCTGCCTTTCATTAAGTGTTTAGTTGCCGAGAATACCCGGCAGGCGCAGGCCCTGTTCCTTGGCGCAGTCGACTGCAATGTCATAACCGGCATCGGCATGACGCATCACGCCGGTGGCAGGGTCATTCCACAGCACGCGCTCAAGGCGGCGGGCGGCATCGTCCGTACCATCAGCGCAGATCACCATGCCCGCATGCTGGCTGAAGCCCATGCCAACGCCGCCACCGTGATGCAGCGATACCCATGTGGCACCGGATGCGGTGTTGAGCAGGGCATTGAGCAGCGGCCAGTCGGACACGGCATCAGAGCCATCTTTCATCGCTTCTGTTTCGCGGTTTGGCGAAGCCACCGAGCCGGAATCCAGATGGTCACGGCCGATCACAACCGGTGCTTTCAGCTCGCCGTTCTTGACCATTTCGTTGAAGGCAAGACCGAGACGATGGCGGTCACCAAGGCCAACCCAGCAAATACGGGCTGGCAGCCCCTGAAACTCAATGCGCTCACGCGCCATATCCAGCCAGTTATGCAGGTGCTTATTATCCGGCAGCAGTTCCTTGACCTTGGCATCAGTCTTGTAAATATCTTCCGGATCGCCGGAGAGCGCAGCCCAACGGAACGGACCGATACCACGGCAGAATAGCGGGCGGATATAGGCAGGCACAAAGCCCGGGAAGGCAAATGCGTCTTCCAGACCTTCTTCCAGCGCCATCTGACGGATATTATTGCCGTAATCGAGGGTCGGAATGCCCATATTCCAGAAATCAACCATCGCGGCGACCTGAATTTTCATCGAAGCGCGCGCTGCCTTTGCAACGCCTTTCGGATCGCTTTCCTGTTTTGCACGCCATTCGGCAACGCTCCAGCCGATTGGCAGATAGCCATGGACCGGATCATGCGCGGAAGTCTGGTCGGTGACGATATCCGGCTTAACGCCGCGCTTCACCAGTTCAGGGAAAATCTCTGCCGCATTGCCGATCAGCGCAATGGATTTGGCTTCACCGGCTTTTGTCCACGCATCAATACGTGCCAGCGCTTCATCAAGGCTGTGGGTTTTTTCATCGACATAGCGGGTACGCAGGCGGAAATCCGCGCGGGTTTCATCGCACTCAACCGCGAGACAGCAGGCACCGGCCATCACAGCCGCCAGCGGCTGCGCGCCGCCCATACCGCCTAAGCCGCCGGTGAGAATCCATTTGCCTTTGAGGTTGCCGCCGAAATGCTGGCGACCGGCTTCGACAAAGGTTTCATAGGTGCCCTGCACAATGCCCTGCGCACCGATATAAATCCACGAACCGGCGGTCATCTGGCCATACATAGCCAGTCCCTTTTTATCCAGCTCGTTGAAATGATCCCAGTTTGCCCAATGCGGCACCAGATTGGAATTGGCAATCAGAACGCGCGGCGCATCTTTATGGGTGCGGAAAATACCGACCGGCTTGCCGGACTGTACCAGCAATGTTTCATCGCCTTCCAGATCTTTCAGGCTGGCAACAATCTTGTCAAAATCTGCCCATGTACGGGCGGCGCGGCCGATACCGCCATAGACCACCAGCTCATGCGGACGCTCGGCAACATCAGGATGCAGATTGTTCATCAACATGCGCATCGGCGCTTCGGTGAGCCAGCTTTTGGCGGTGATTTCCGTGCCGGTTGCAGGACGGATTTCACGTTCATTGTGACGCGGATTAGTCATCGAATGTTCCCTTATTTAGATTTGAGATTGGCAGCGGCGGCTTCAAGCTGCTGCAAAATGTTTTTGAGATGGCTGCGCAATCTGGCTGCCTTGGCCTCGTCATAGGCAAAAGGCACGGCTTCTGTCGTCAGATGTGTCGATTGCGCGAGTTCCATCTGAATGGCATGCACGCCCGTTTCCGGCTGGCCGTAATGACGCGTTGTCCAGCCGCCTTTGAAGCGGCCGTTGAGGATGGACGTGTAACCCTCAGCCTGTTTCGCTACACCGATGACTGCTGCTTCAATGGCCGGTGCGCAGGTCTTGCCATTATCCGTTCCGATGTTGAAATCCGGCAGAGTGCCTTCAAACAAAAACGGAATATGCGAGCGGATCGAGTGGCAGTCATAGAGAATGGCCACGCCGTGAATGGCTTTAACGCGTTCGATCTCTGCCGCCAGTGCTTCATGATAGGGCTTGTGAAAACGACTGATGCGATCGGCAATATCAGCCTCAGCCGGTTGCTCACCGTCTTTCCAGATCGCCAGACCATCAAAATCCGTTTCCGGTATCAGCGTTGTTGTGTTCTGCCCCGGATAGAGGCTTACACCCGCCGGATCACGATTGGCATCAATGCAATAGCGGTGGAATGTGGCACGCACTGTCGTCACATTGTCCAGCAGTCCGTCATAGAGCTTGTGAATATGCCAGTCTGTATCGGCAAGAATGCGGCCATTGTCATTGAGGCGCACCCAGATATCTTCCGGCACTTCCGTGCCGGTATGGGGCAGGCCGAGAATGACCGGCGAGGTTCCCTGATGAACTTCAAATGCGCTCATTTAGGCCTCCAGGCTCGAGCATTTCCCGCAAAAGTGGGAACCGGTTTTGCGTAAGGACAATGCGGCTAAAAAAACTGAAGTATTTCTAAAACTAGTCATCATGACGGGAATACTTCAGGGAGAATACCACTCGTGATCGCTGCATTCAGCGAGCCGTCAGCCACGATTTCCGCAGCGGCAGCCAGATCATCAGCCATATAGCGGTCAACTTCGAGCGTCTGCACTTTGGTGCGCAGCACGGCGATCGCCGCTTTCAGCTCAGGGCTGGTTTCCAGCGGGCCGCGCAGTTCCACACCGAGGGCACCGGTCAGGGCTTCAATGCCGATAATTGCATTGAGATTGTCGGTCATTTGCAGCAGACGGCGGGCTCCGTGGCAGGCCATCGACACATGGTCTTCCTGATTGGCAGAAGTCGGTGTTGAATCGACTGAGGCCGGATGGGACATCTGTTTGTTTTCCGACATCAGGGCGGCGGAAGTGACTTCTGCAATCATCAGGCCGGAATTAAGACCCGGCTTTTTCGCCAGAAACGCAGGGAGACCGAAGGAGAGGGCAGGGTCAACCAGCAGTGCAATACGACGCTGGGCAATGGCACCAATTTCACAAATTGCCAGCGCAATCTGGTCGGCTGCAAAAGCCACCGGCTCGGCATGGAAATTGCCGCCGGAGACCACGGTATCATCGGAAAGTACCAGCGGATTATCGGTGACCGCATTGGCTTCAATTTCAAGTGTAACCGCGACCTGACGCAGCAGATCAAGACAAGCGCCATCGACCTGTGGCTGGCAGCGGATGCAATACGGATCCTGCACGCGCTGATCGCCTTCCAGATGGCTGTCACGGATAATCGAGCCTTCGAGTAATTTGCGCAGAGCCGCGCCGGTATCGATCTGGCCTTTATGACCGCGCAAGCTATGAATATCTGCGTGGAACGGTGCGGTGGAGCCCATGGCAGCATCGGTCGACAGAGCGCCGGTAATCAGAGCTGCCTGCAAGGCTGTATGAGCGCGGAACAGACCGGCCAGTGCCAGAGCGGTAGAGGTCTGCGTGCCGTTGATCAGGGCGAGACCTTCTTTGGCGGCCAAAACAACCGGTGTCAGGCCGGCTTTGCTCAATGCGGAAGCAGCGGAAACACGTGCACCCTGATAGAAAACCTCACCTTCGCCGATCATGGCCGCAGCCATATGTGCCAGCGGTGCCAGATCGCCGGACGCACCGACGGAACCTTTTTCCGGAATAACCGGAATGACACCTTTTTCAAGCATGGCTTCGATCAGCGCAATGATCTCAGGACGCACGCCGGATGCACCGCGACCAAGCGAAATCAGTTTGAGTGACATGACGAGGCGCACAATATTTTCAGCCAGAGGCGCGCCTACACCGCAGCAATGGGACAGGATCAGATTGCGCTGGAGTGTGGCCACATCTTCAGGGGCGATACGGATGGAAGCCAGTTTGCCGAAGCCGGTATTGATGCCGTAGACCGGCGCATCACCGGCGGCAATTTCCGCAATGCGGGCTGCGGATTTGGCAATGCCTGCATGAAAAGACGGATCAAGACGGGCAATGATGCCGTTGCGGTAAATATCTTCGAGCGTGGCAAGCGGGACGGAACCTGGTTTAAGAATAATGCTCATGGAGGATACTTTCTTCAGGTGTATGTGAATGACGTGTGAGTGTTCGGATAAATTTTCAGTTGCCGCGGAAAACCCGCTTCCAGAGCGGGTTAAAGCCAATACGATAGACAAGTTCTGCAGGGCGCTGCACATCCCAGATCGCCAGATCAGCATGTTTGCCGACCTCGATTGTGCCGGTTTCAGCCAGAATGCCGAGGGCACGGGCAGCTTCACGGGTCACACCGGCAATGCATTCATCGACAGTGAGGCGGAACAGGGTTGCGCCCATATTCATGGTCAAAAGCAGGGAGGTCAGCGGAGATGTACCGGGATTATTATCGGTAGCCAATGCCATTTTTGTGCCTGCCTGACGGAAGGCTTCAACCGGCGGTTTTTGGGTTTCGCGGATGAAGTAATAGGCACCGGGCAACAGCACTGCGACTGTGCCGGCCTTGGCCATCGCCTGCGCACCTTGCGCGTCAGTATATTCCACATGATCGGCGGAAAGCGCATTATACGAGGCGGCTAATTTGGCACCATGCAGGTTGGAAAGCTGATCTGCATGGAGTTTGACCGGCAGGTCATGCACCTTTGCAGCATCAAAAACACGGGCGATTTCATCCGGCAGGAAGGCGATCCCTTCACAGAAACCATCGACGGCATCGGCGAGCTTCTCAGCGGCGATGGCAGGCAGCATCTCATTGATAATCACATCAATATAGGCTGACTTGTCGCCGTTCATTTCCGGCGGCAGCGCATGGGCACCGAGGAAAGTGGTGCGGATCGCAACATTACGTTCCTGTGCCAGACGTCTGGCTGCTTTCAGCGATTTGATTTCATTTTCTGTATCGAGACCGTAACCGGATTTAACCTCAACGGTTGTTGCGCCTTCAGCAATCAGGGCATCGAGGCGCGGCAGGCTCTCGCGTACCAGATCATCTTCACTGGCCGCACGCAACGCCTTTACGGAAGAAACAATGCCCCCGCCAGCTTTGGCAACTTCCTCATAGGATGCACCTTCGAGGCGCAGCTCAAATTCATGGGCGCGATTGCCCGCGTGAATCAGATGTGTGTGGCAGTCGATCAGACCGGGGGTAATCAACCGGTTTTCGCAATTGGTTGCGGGATAATCCGCATAGAGCGCAGGCATTTCGGATTGCGGGCCGACATAGGCAATTTTGCCCTGTTCAACCACGATTGCCGCATCATCAATCAGGCCGAGACCATCCGCATTTGCACGCAGTGTAGCAACGCGCGCATTGGTAAAAATATGGCCGCTCTGGTGGCGTGTATCTTTTGTCATGAGTGTTTTTCCCGCTTCCCCTCTCCGGTTATAATGTATATACATATTAAAAAATGGCAAAGGAAATTTTTGCACAGGTTCTGCATTGTTTGCAGAAACCGGATTCAGGAGGAGAGAACCGTGCTTCAGCAAAAATATGTCATCCATGCGCAACAGGCTCTGTTGAATAACGAGTCGGAAAGCGGCTGGGCTGAGAATGTCCGCCTGACGGTTGAAGCCGGAAAATTTACAAGCATTGAAAGCGGCGTGCAGGCGCAATCGGGCGATGAGCGCCATGGGGTGATCATCGCGGGGATGCCAAATCTGCACAGCCATGCTTTCCAGTATGGCATGGCCGGACTCGCGGAAAAGCGCGGCCCTGCTGCCGATAGTTTCTGGAGCTGGCGCGATGTGATGTATCGCTTTGCCCTGACCATGTCGCCGGAACAGGCGGAAGCCGTGGCACTACGCCTCTATGTGGATATGCTGGAAAATGGCTTCACCCGCGTAGGTGAGTTCCATTATTTGCATCATGACCGTGACGGCGCGCCTTATGCGGATGTGGCCGAAATGGGCAAACGTATTGCATCAGCGGCCAATAAAAGCGGCATCGGCCTCACACTGCTGCCGGTTTTCTATGCTCATTCAACTTTTGGCGGTGCAGTTCCAAATGAAGGCCAGCGCCGGTTTATCAATAGTATAGACCAATATCAGCGCTTGCTGGATGATTGTAGCTCTGCGCTCAAAGCTATGGAAGGCGCGGTTTTGGGTGTTGCGCCACACAGCCTGCGTGCTGTAACGCCGGATGAGCTGAAAATCGTCACGCAAATGTTGCCGGAAACACCGGTGCATATTCATGTGGCCGAGCAGGTTAAAGAAGTAGAAGACTGCATTACATGGTCCGGTAAGCGTCCGGTTGAATGGCTACTGGATAGTGCAGATTTGAGCGATCGCTGGTGCCTGATCCATGCTACCCATATGACGGATGACGAGACAACAGGCATGGCAAAAGCCGGTGCGATCGCCGGTCTGTGCCCTGTGACTGAGGCCAATCTCGGTGACGGCACATTCAATGCCGGAGTGTTCACGCAGGCAGGTGGCAAATTTGGTATTGGTTCAGACTCCAATGTGCTGATCGGTTTGGGGGATGAATTGCGCCAGCTTGAATATTCGCAGCGTCTGCAACATCGCGCCCGTAATGTGATGGCGGTTGCGGAAGGTTCAACCGGTCGTGCGCTGTTTGATGGTGCGCTTGAAGGTGGCAATATCGCTATGGGTGTGCGCGGGCAGGGGCTGAAAACCGGTGCATCAGCAGATTTCGTGGCGCTGGATGTCAGCCGTATCCCCCATGCAAAAGGCGACATGGTGCTGGATGGCATGATCTTTGCCAACCGCGCCAAACCGGCGCATGTCTGGGTGCGCGGTGTAAAACAGGTTGAAAACGGCCGTCATCACCTGCATGAACAGGCAGAGACCGGTTTTCGTAAAGTTTTACATGAACTTCTGGAAAGCTGAGCCAGTCAATATTGACGAAAAGCGGGTAAAACTGAGTATGCAGGATATTTCTTCCGGAGACAGTGAACAGGCTTCATCCCTGCATCAGCGGATTCTGGATGATATTGAGAGCCGCATTCTCTCCGGCGAGTGGCAGCCCGGCTATCGTATTCCTTTTGAACACGAACTGACCGAGCAATATTCCTGCTCCCGCATGACTGTGAATAAGGCGCTGACGCAACTGGCCAAGGCCGGAATGATTGAGCGGAAACGCCGTTCCGGCAGTTTTGTTTCCAAGCCGCAATCACAGGCGGCAATATTGGAAATTCACGATATTCGCGATGAGGTGGAGCAGTTGGGTCTGCCTTATCGCTATGAGTTGCAAAAATCGATTAATCGTAAAAGCACAGCAGCAGACGGCAAAAAGCTTGATATCGAGCGCAATACGCCGCTGATAGAGCTGACCTGCCGTCATTATGCCGGAAAACGGGTTTTCGCGCTGGAAGAGCGTATCATCAATCTGCGTGCTGTTCCTGATGCTGCGCAGACGGATTTCTCCAAACAATCGCCCAGTCCGTGGCTGGTTGCCTATGTGCCGTGGAGCAATGCGCAACATGCAATCCGTGCGGTAGCAGCGGATGAGAACGTAGCCGCTATTCTTGGTATTCCGGCA
>NZ_ANNO01000058.1:0-8298 GCF_000409565.1 Pseudochrobactrum sp. AO18b | reverse complement strand
GGGCTTTCGCCCGCCGTCTGCCTTGAAATGACTGGAAGTCAGAGTGTCATTGTAATAACGCAGTCCTTCTACGTTATAAAAGGCAGTTCATCTAAGCACTCTTATGAATACCCTGCAATATGCTGAAATATACCGGCAATATATTGCAGGGCTTGTAAGATTTATCAGAAACTGCGCTGGAAACGGATCATACCCTGAACTGCATCTTTGCCGTTCTGGATGGATTTTTCATCCTTCCATTTGGTGTAAGAGAGCTCCGGTGTGACCGCAAAGCCCGGCACCAGTTCGTAAGACACGTTTGCTGTTGCGGCAAAGGTCTTGGATGCATCATAGGCAAGCTGGGCATTCAAAACGGCCTGTGGTGTCAGCTTATAGGCTGCACCACCCCATACAGCCCAATCACCGCCCCATGTGCCGTAGAAGCTGCTGACAGCGCGAATCTGGCCGATGACCTGATTATTATCATTCAGGACATTGATATAATTATCCTTGTTGGATTTATAGCCACCCATCGCCCATACGGAGAACTGGTCGGTAAAATTGAGATCGCCACGGACTTTCCCTGCCCATTCTTTATTGCGGGCATCATAGGCGGCAACTGCGGTGAGCGAACCCCAGCCTTGTGCGTAGCGCAGGCCACCAACGACATGCGGCGTGTAGTTTTGGATCGTGGCACCCCATTTTTTACCGGTCCAGTCAGATGGCACGTCATCAATGTCACCGTTACCGCCCTGCTCCACAGACAGGATGGCTGACAGGCCGTTGTCACCCGCATAAGTGTAGCTGATCAGGCCGGTACGATAACCACCGGCAAGGATTACATCATCATTTATGACATTGCCGAGATAGCCGGGGAAGGTGACAAATGCGGATTCATCAAGACCGACTCGCAAACCGCCAAGCTCCATATAACCAAAGCGCAATGTACCGGAGGACTTGTCGTCTTTGCCGTCTTTCCACTGAAAGCGCAGATCTGCATAGGTTTTCAATGTGCCCAGCTCGGTTTCAGATGCGGTGCTGAATTTCAGGCTGAAGCGTGCCAGTCCTTCATAGGTGTCACGTTTGTTGCTTTTGGCAAAGAGTTTGCTGTCACGGGCGTCAAAACCGCGACCATAAACATCATCGCCACCGGTGATGTCATAGCGGACATAACCGTGAATACGCAGGCAGGTTTCAGTGCCAGGAATGTAGAAATAGCCTGCGCCATAGGCATCGCAGACGCGGACATATTCAACGGCTTCAGGTTCCGGTGCAATAATCGGATCAGCAGCAAATGCTGCTGCGCTTGTGAAGAGAGTTGCAGCGGAACTGAGTAAAATTAATTTTGTTTTCATTTTTATCTCCAGAATTAGACCTGAAGATATTCATCGAAACCGCCCCTGTTCCCAACGCAAAAATAGGGAGATTAGTTTATAAAAATCAATATGTTGTATAATTGTATCAAGGCAATTTATTGCCGGATATTTCGGGTTCAAAACTTTGTAAAGGAGCAGAAAGTCAACGCTATCAATCTATGCCCGTATACAGGAATAAAAAGAGCCTGATACAGATTTCACTATATCAGGTTCTTTTGAGTGAGCTTCAGTTAAGCGTGCTTATTACAATTACCACTTCATCTTAAAGCCGACAGTGCCTTTGACAATATAGCTGTCTGCAAAGTGGTTGAAGGAGGTATTGACCGAGCCTTCACCATAGACCGCATAGGCATTATCGCCCCAGGCATAGGTACCGCCGGCACCAAGGCCTGCCCATGTTCTGTCTTCATCATTGGCAAGCTTCACATCCGCAACATTGATTTTGCTGCTGCCGGAGAGTTCCTGATAGAGATTGGCAATGCCATAGAACTGCGTGTTGACAGTGCGTCCGTCATTGCCTTTCCAGTCATTGCGGTAGTTCGCAGCAAGACCGAGGCGTGCAGTCAGATTGTCGCCATCGTTTTTGTCGACCTGTGTGCCATAGCTGTCGCTGAAGCTGTTAAAGTCGAGCGAAGACCACATCAGCTGTGCCTGCGGTGTCAGCGACCAGTTGTTATTCACGGCATAGTTCTGGCCGGCTTCAACACTCAGTGCATAACCGCAAGCATTATGACCGTTGGTAAGACTGTTGGCATTGTCAATTTTCAGGTCACTGTCATACCAGTTAGCCTGTGTCTGTCCGTCAACATAGAAACCGCTATTGTCATACCATGTGAGCGTGCCGCCCAGACCCCAGCTCTGTGTTTTGATCGTACCGTCACCGGCAAAAGCTGTGACATTGTTCTGTGCATTGCCATATTGACCGGTGATGTCGCCGATCAGCTTGCCATTGTCACTTTCATAGAACTGACCATCAACGCCGCTTTGCATGACATATGTATTGATATCCTGCTGCAGGCGACCTGATGAGCTGTTGTTTTTGAGATGGCTGTGCGCGCCTTCAATACGACCCCAGATAGCACGGTTTTCGCCACTGTTTTGGCCTTGGGCTGCATTTGATGAACCATCCTGATAACGCTCGCCGACACGCTGCTGCAAAGTCGGCAGTTTATTCAGCGATTGCAGGGTGCTCATATAGCCCTGATAGACGGGAACGGCGGCGCTGTAACGCGGTGTGGTTTCGTTGCCACCAGTATTATTGCCGTTGCCGCTGTCGACAGGGTCGGTCTTGTAAATCTCGCTGACCAGATACCAATCGCCATCAGCGGGATCTGATTTAGCGTTTTTGAGCAGTTCATAGGCATAGGCACCGCCGATAACGACTTTCTTGCCGTCTTTCGACGTATAATCGCTGACGAGCGAGAAAGTACCGTCGGACTGACGGACGATCTCAATGATTTTGATGCCTTTGTCTGTCTGTGCACCAAGACCGTTGCGGTTGATAACTTTTACATCAGTGTCACCGGAACTGTTGCCGGTAATAACAAGCTTGTCGGTTGCAGATGTATCGTCGCCAAGTACCGTTTCAATTTCAAGCAAGCCGCCTTGACCAGTGTAATCGCCGTCAATTGTCAGCGTTCCGAGAGATGCATTACCCGCTGCAATCACGCCACCTTTGGACAGAACAGTATCACCGATTGTGCCGATACCCTGCAAACGCCCGCCGGAAACATCCATCGTGCCACCGAGGGTGTGATCCACAGCAAGAATACCCGATTTTACAAGAGTTTTACCGGTGAACGCTGTCTGATCTGTTGTCAGTGTGGTTTTACCGGAGCCGATCTGGCTGATGGTGCCATTGCCTTCCAGCGCTGTACTGAAGTCATAGCTGCTGTCTGTAAGATTGAAGTTGAGTGCACCATTGCCTGCACCGAATTTGATGGTGCCAGCTTCAATCGTGCCTGCTTGCGTTGCTGCCTGACCGGTTTCGCCGCCAATATTGATTGTGCCGGTATTGCCTGCAGTAGTTGCGACATTGATTATGCCTGCGCCGGATGCAGCACTCACTTTACCTTGGTTAGCAACTGTGAGTGTTCCGTTTTTTACACCACTCCCGTTGCCGCCACCGACAATAAACGAATTAGCTGTGGTTTGTGTTGTATTGAGTGCCGAGCCCGCGCCAGAAACCAGAATAGTGCCGATAGCATCATTGGTGACAGCGCGATCATATGATCCGACACGCATCCCGCCTGCTGTCACCACGCCACCGTTCAGAATGCTCAGCGAGCCGCGCGTCAGCAGAAACGGATTGGTAACGGTCATGACCGATCCCACATCTGAAACCAGAATGTCGGCCGATCCACCTAACTCTTGTAAGCCATTGGCTGCAGCATTTGTGGATGCATATACACCAACCTGCATGACACCCGCAGATAACGAGCCGCCATCTGTCACATTAATCGTAGCGTGACCACGCCCTATCCGAAAAGTGTTGGTTTCATATGCGGAATTTGCACCTGTAACATTGATCGTGCCCTTGGTTCCGGCAGTAAAAACCATAGTAGTGCCGGTGGTAGAAACAAACTTTCCACCATTCTCGACATTCAAGGTTACGCCGTCGGCACCTTCAATGAAGACGCCGCTTTTTTCTGTGACGACGGTTCCGGTTCCGGTAACTGTGACGGTTCGACCACCATCAAACAATAAGGTGTTCAGTGCGCCCACACCAGAGCCCTTTGATGTATCATAGGTGAATTGCGCACCATCCTTGAAAATCAGATCACCATCGGTTGTTTTCAACGACCAGAAAATGTTGCTGGGGCCACCTGTTATGCTGAGTGTCCCACCGCCATTTTTGATAATAGCACCACTAAAGCCATTCACACCGTTGGTGGTTATAGATCCATTAATCGTGAGTGCTGAGCCGGTTGCGACATTGAGTGCCAGATTGCCGGTCGAAGAGGTAAGCGTATTGCCTGCGGTATCAATACGCAGATTTGTAGTCACTTGTGGCAAAGAAGTTGGGGCAATTGTGAAGCTGCCGACCATAGTGATGGTTGAACTCGCATCCCCGCTGGCATTGGCCTGATTGATCGCCGCCACCAGCTCAGCCTCGTTCGATGCAGTGAAATTAGCTGCATTCGCGGTGCCGGTCAGGCCGAGAGCAAGAGCCGCGCCTGCCAAAGCCAGAGTGCGGTAAGAGACACTGGATCGGAATGACCCGACCATGTGCAAAGCGATGCGCGAGACAGATTTGAGAACACAGAACCTCCTTCCGGCGCTTCATAAAAACGCCGGTTCCTGACCATTAAGAATGAGCTTCGCAATTGAGATGAATGGCAGCGTGACGCTGCTGATTTCCCCGTTTTTGAATTGTCTAAATTTATAATATTATGAGATTAAAAATATCAACTTAAATTATTGATTTAACGGCATGTTTCAAAAAAATTTCATGTCATTATTACGAATATCATTAATATAAATGTACGAATTACATTTGCTTTTAGATCAAAGGGATTTTTGTGCTTGATGAGCCGATTGAAAGCTCCAAAAAACAAACAGCAATGAATGCCGCCGTCGGAGCTTATGCCAGCCGGTTTGGATAAATAAATTGAGGGTGGCTCAACGCGCAGAAGCGGAGAAAATGGTCATCAGCTTGTATGACGGAGCCAGCAAAAAAATCGTTTTTGAAATATTCCGGAGAAGCAAAATGAGTTTGGCTTCTCCGGATAAGAGTTTTTTAAAACGCTTCTTTCGACAGGGTCACTGTTTCAAGGAAATCATAGTCCAGAGTAACGCCGATACCCGCACCGTTTGACGGAACCGGCATAATGCCGTTTTCAGTTTCCAGCTTCTCACAGACAATATCCCGTTCGAAATAACGCGAAGAAGAGGATGTATCTCCCGGGCGTTTGAACTGTTCCAGTGTCGAAAGGTGAATATTATGGGCACGCCCGATGCCGGATTCCAGCATGCCGCCGCACCAGACCGGAACATCGTGCGCCTGACAAATATCATGGATCTGGCGCGCATAGGCATGACCGCCGACACGACCGACCTTGATATTGATCACGCGGCCTGCATCAATCGCCAGTGCTTTGCGGCAAAGCTCCGGTGTGCGGATACATTCGTCCAGACAAATGGCTGTACGCATCATGGATTGCAGTTTTGCGTGATCCTGCAGATCATCCCATGCCAATGGCTGTTCGATATAATCCAGACCGAAATCATCGAACTGACGCAGCAGAGCGAGATCGGCCAGCGTATAAGCGCAGTTGGCATCAACGGTCAGGTGAATATCAGGGAAACGATTGCGTACTTTTTCCAGCAGTTTCAGATCATGACCAGGCATGACTTTCAGCTTAATGCGGCGATAGCCCTGCTGTACATGACGTTCAACATCCATCAAGGATTCCGGAATTTCCTTGATGCCGAGAGAGACACCGACTTCAACCTCTTTGCGGGTACCGCCAAGCGCATGGGACAGGGACAGGCCGAGCGATTTCGACCACAAATCCCAATAGGCCATTTCCACGCAGGCTTTTGCCATCTGGTGATCGCGCCAATGGCGCATCATCTGGCTCAGTTCATAAGGCGTTGAGAATTCCTTGCCGATAATCTGCGGCAGGAAAACGTCCCGCATCATCATCATGGATGAAACTGTGGTTTCCGGCAGATAATCGGGCAGGGTGTCGCATACACCTTCCGCATAACCTTCAATATTGCCGCTGCGCAGGATGAGCAGCGGGAAAGTCTTTTTCGTAGCCACGCCAGTAGAAATGCGAAACGGGTTGAGGAGTTTCAGCTCTACAAGACGTAATTCTGCGCTATCAATCCGGAGTTTCGGACGGAGTTGCGACGGGGCTTGGAACAACATGATTGATCTCTGTAATTTCTGTATGCGGGAAAACGGAAAGTGCCGGTGAGGCCGCAGCACAGGCTGCGACCTCATAAGGCTTAGTTCCAGCTCATGTCATAGAAGCGCACGAACTCATCCGGTGTCGGAGTGAAGTTCAGGTCTTTTGCCATCACATAATTGGTTGTGTAGGTCCAGAGCGGCACCCAATAGGCCTGATCAGCGATCTGGCGCAGAGCTTTGCTGTAAAATTCTTTGCGCTTTTCCGGATCGGTGGTGGTGTCAGCCTGTTTGAGGGTTGCTGTCAGGTCGGCATTTTTGACATCATCAATATCGGAGCCGTCAAAGAATTTGGATGTCGAGGCAGAGGCATCAGCCACCGAGCCGGAGCCCCATGTGACAAAGCCCATCGGGATCTCGCCTTTGAGCTGTTTATCTGCGAGTGCTGCATATTTCAGCATCTGCAGATCAACCTTTACGCCGACATTGCCCAGCATTTGCGCCATGGCTTCGGTGGCTGCTTTATCACGATAGAAATACATCGTGGTGGTAAAGCCGTTTTCATAGCCTGCTTCTTTCAGCAGTTCTTTGGCCTTGGCCGGGTCAAAGTTGTAGGACGTCACATCCTGCTCACAACCAAATTGCAGCGGGCTGCAGATGGAATTGATGATTTGCGAGGAAGGCGCGAAGAAAGCATCACGCACGGCTTTACGGTCAATCGCGTGATTGATTGCCTGACGCACGCGCACATCTTTCAGCGGAGTGTCGGCACTGGAACGGCCGGACACATCCATAGAGATGTAGCCGAAGCGTAGCGTTTCACCCTGAACAACGTTGAAACTGTCACGTGTTTTGAGTTTCTGGGTCAGATCTTCTGGCACCTGCCAGATAAAGTCCACGGAACCAGACATCATTTCCGCGATCTGCGTATTGGTATCCGGAATGCTGCGGACTTCCACATTTTTGATCTGTGGTTTCTGACGCGGGCCGCCGTCATGATAGTCAGGGAAAGCCTTCAGCGTATAGCCGCTGCCCGGTTCGATCTTATCCACCATATAAGGGCCGGTGCCGACCGGATTTTTGGAGAAGCCTGCATCGCCGACTTCCTGATAATATTTTGCCGGATAAATCTGAATGGCGCTTTCAAGGAAATCGAGCGCGGCAGGGAATGGTGCTTTCAGGTGCACGAGAACGGTCTGGTCATCAACCTTCTCGGCATTTTTGATCCATGCCACTGTATTCGGCATGGCAACCGGAGTCTTCGGATCGGAGAAATGATTGAGTGTGAACACAACATCATCCGCGCCGAAAGCATCGCCGTTATGGAATTTCACGCCCTGACGCAGTTTGAATTCAAGGGTCAGATCATCAACCCATTTGAAGCTCTCAGCCAGATTGCCGACCCATTCGCGGGTTTTCGGGTCGCGCTCAACCAGTGTGTCCCACACGGCATAACCGAAAATGGTGCTTTCGCGGGCTGAACTGAAATAGGTGTTCGGGTTGTCCAGCTCTTTGGCAAAGGCGATATTGACGGTGTCATCTGACTTATCGGCCAATGCCGCACCGGATACGCCCAGATACAGGCTGGCGGTAAGGGTAGCCAGAATTGCAAAATTCTTACGAAAGCTCATGTGTCGCTCCACTTCGACGCAAGGTTAAAAAGGGTCAGGCAGTTTTTTGTTGTTATCGGGTTGAAGGCTGCGGGCTTTTGCCCTCAGCAATATCGGCAAATATCCCTGCCATGCAGCGCAAGGCATCACGGCAAGTGCTTTTCAGCACATGTTCATCTGGTGCATGTTGCGAACAGGCGCGGTAGGAATGTGGTACCCAGACGGTCGGCAGGCCCAGTGTCTCCGAGAAACACTCATTAGGCAGCGAGCCGCCGAGATTAGGCAGAATATGCGGCGGATTGCCGGAGGTATCTGTCAGTGATTGCGCGACAAAGCGTGCCCACGGATGGTCAGGATCAAGGCGTGTTGCGGTAAAATCATCATCCTCGCGGCGGGTGATTTTAACATCCGCATAACCGTGCTGATCGAGATGACGGCGCAGTGCCGGTATAATGTCGTGCGCATCAGTGCCGACAAC
>NZ_ANNO01000057.1:0-7502 GCF_000409565.1 Pseudochrobactrum sp. AO18b | reverse complement strand
AACGCAGCTGGCAGGTTGCCCGTGCCTTGCCGGAGATGGCATTGACCGGTGCCTCCGGCACGCCTGATGTCATGGCGAGAATGGCAAAGCTGTTCCAGCCATAGACGCGCTCGGCTGGGGTCAGACCGGCTTCGCCCCAGTCTTTATCAATGCTCGGGCCGGTTTCCATATCCACCGGCAAATCACGGAGTGCCGCGCGGATATTGTCGGTCAGGCTGGTTGGCCGCCATTCCGGAATGCGGATCTGGCCGCGTTCATCGGTGATTGTCGCCAGCGCCTGCACGAGACGCATTGCCGGATCGGCAAGCAAGCCGCCCCAGTTGCCGGAATGATGTGCACCCTCTCGTTTTTCTACAATCAGATCGACCGTGACTGCACCGCGTGCGCCCATGAAAACAGTCGCCCTGTCCGGTTGCAGTCGCGGGCCGTCGGAGGCAATCAGCACATCGGCAGCGAGTTCCTGTTTGTGTGATGCGCAGAAGGCCTGCAAACCCGGAGAGCCGTTTTCTTCGGCCATTTCCAGCAGAATGGTGGCGTTGAAACCGAGCTTCCCATGCACGGCAATCAGGGCTTCAAGTGCAGCAATATTAATCAGATGCTGCACTTTATTATCAGCTGTGCCGCGCCCGTACCAACGGTCACCTTCTTCGGTCAAAACGAAGGGTGACAGGTCTTCGCGCCATTGTCCGGTCTGCGCATGAATGACATCGCCATGGCCATAGATCAGCACTGTCGGCAGAGCAGCGTCTTCTATGCGGCGGGCGATCATCAGGGGGCCGCCTTCAGCCACCGGATTGTCGTAAATTTTGATCTCAAATCCTGCAGCCTGCAAACGCGGCGTAATGGCTGTATCCAGATAATCTGCCAGCACGGGTTTTCTTTCCGGTACCTGACTTTCTGTCGGATAGCTCACCAAAGCGGCCAGTTCGGATTTCATCGTGCCGCTGTCGAAATAGGTTTCGATCCGGCTGATAACAGTCTCACGCAAAGTCATGGCTGTTCTCCTCGGTGACCGCATCACCCCATGGCGACATAATCTCGGTGCAGCCGGAGTTCAGATCGCCTTCACGCATCACACCGGCAGGGCATGCAAAGGCGAAAGGCCAGACGGTGCGGCGGGTGGTGACCGTACGCGCGACTTTGTTCAGCTCCGCAATTGTATCCGCTGGCAGGCTGTCATCTGCGATAATGACATCGGCGGCAGACATGTCGAGACGCGGCTGATGGAAAGCACCTTCAATATCCATGCCGGAATCGACGATGAAAGAGGAAAGCTGGGCAACAGCCGAGACAATCTTACGGCCGCCTGATGCACCAATGGCGAAGCGGCGTTCGCCTTGCTCACCAAGGGCAGGGCAGACATTCATCAGGCACTGGCGTCCCGGTTGCAGGGAGTTCGGTTTGCCCTGTACCGGATCGAACCACATAATGCCGTTATTGAGCAAAAAGCCGGTGGAGGGCGAGACGACTTTTGAGCCGAACAATGACAGCAAAGTCTGTGTCATCGAGACCATATTGCCGTGACGGTCAACGACGGAGAAATGTGTTGTGCAACCCGGTGCTTTCGGCACTTCGCCGTCATCACCCATATTTTCCAATCGCTGCTGATAGGCATGGCGCAGCGCTTTGGCGTAGCCGGTATAGGCATCAGCGTCCGGCTGGCCTTTGCCGATTTCCGGCAGGGCTTCAAAGGCTTGTCTCATGGTCGGGCCGGCGGTCAGATGCGGTGTGACATAGAATGTCGCATCGCCGCGCTTAAAGCTCAGCGGATCGGCAATGGTTGCACGGTAATCACGCAGATCCTGCATTGATAATGAGCCGCCTTTTGCGCGGACATCTTTGACCAGTGCCTGTGCCAGATCGCCTTCATAGAATGTGCGATAGCCCTGTTCTGCCAGCTCGGTCAGGGAAGGTGCATAGCCGGACATATCAACGCGTTTGTCGGACAGGCTCGTCCAGCCATTGATCATCGGCCATTGGCCGTCTTCCAGAAACAGTGCTGCGGCATCCGGGTCTTTGGCCAGCTCGCGGGTTGCGCCTGCGATAACAAGCGCTGCATACCAGTCAACCGGCAGGCCTTCTTTTGCGAGTTTAATTGCCGGAGCCAGCAGTTCCGCCCAAGGCATGGTGCCCCAGCGTGCATGCGCCTGACCGATGCCGTCGATCACGCCCGGTACTGCAACGGCAGTTGCGCCCATAATATTACGGTCATCGACCACGGCTTCCCACGGGAAAAGATCGGAGTTTTTACCGGCACCGGAGAGCGGATAATCGGCAGGGTTAAGCTCCACAGGCGCACGCATGGCATAGGTCACGGCATGGGCTTTGCCGGAAGCTGCATCCCAAACCATCATCGCGCCGCCACCGGCAGGGCCGGACATCCACGGCTCAAGCACACCGATAGCGAAGGAAACGGCCGTTGCTGCATCCATCGCATTGCCGCCTGCTGCAAGCACTGCCGCACCGATTTGCGCTGCGCGGCTGTTTTGTGCTGCTACGACACCACCTTTAGTGCGGATGACATTCTTGCGAGTAACTTGCGTACGGGAAAGACTGGTTTGCATTTCAGTTCCTTAATCAGTTCAGGCAGGCAGTGCAGTGGCATTGGTATAAAGGTGGCAGGCGACACAACCGCTGCCGCTTTCCTGCAAGACAGGGCGGGACTGATCGCAGGGGGTAAAGCGGTCAGGGCAGCGCGGATGGAAGGCGCAACCCGAAGGCGGGTTGATCGGATTGGGATATTCTGTGCCGAGCTGCGTGTCCGGCACGCCGAGTTCCGGTTCCGGTGTCAGCACAGAATCCAGCAACGCCCGTGAATAAGGGTGGCGGGCATTGCGGAAAATGTCTTCAGTTTCGCGCTCTTCAACAATGCGCCCGAGATACATCACCGCAACGCGTGTTGCGAGATATTCAACAACCGCGAGATTGTGGCTGATGAACAGATAGGTCAGACCGAGTTCACGCTGCAGGTCACCAAGCAGGTTGAGAATCTGGCTCTGCACGGAAACATCGAGTGCAGATGTCGGTTCGTCACAAATGACAATTTCCGGCTTCATAATCAGCGCACGGGCAATAGCGACACGCTGGCGCTGGCCGCCGGACATCTGGTTCGGATAGGCGTTGAGCATACGCGAAGGCAGCCCGACGACATCCATAATTTCCTTCACTTTCTTTTCGCGCGATGCCTGATCGCCGACGCTATGCACCACGAGCGGTGCCATAATGATCTGGCGGATAGTTTTGCGCGGATTGAGCGAGGAATAAGGGTCCTGAAAGATTGGCTGAATACGGCGCGACAATTCAAAACGGTTTTGCTTGGTGATATCCTCGCCGTTAATTTCGACACGTCCACTGGTCGGCTTTTCCAGCCCGAGCAGGATTTTGGCCAGCGTTGATTTTCCGCAACCGGATTCACCGACAAGGCCAAGAACCGAGCCGCGCTCTACCGTCAGCGAAACATCACTGACTGCTGCCAGTGGTTTTTTGCCGGAGAAAAAGCCCTGTCGTACCTGATAGATTTTGGAGACATTATGGAGTTGTAAAACTGGCTGGCTCATAGCAAAGCCTCCGCAGGCTGACGCATGCCGTTTGCATGGACGCACTGTAATGTATGATGAGCGGAGAGATCACGCTGCGGGATAGTTCCGGTGCAGGCTTCAATCGCCTCAGGGCAGCGGTCGCGGAAGATGCAGCCGGTATGACGTCCGACCAGATTTGGCACAATACCCGGAATTGTGCCCAGCCGTTCCCCGCGCTTAATGCGCCCCGGTATTGGAATACAGTCCAGAAGCCCACGCGTATAAGGATGTGCAGGATTGCGGAAGATTTCGCTGACAGAACCGGCCTCAACCAGTTCACCGGCATACATCACAGCAACTTTGTCGGCGATACGTGCAACGACACCGAGATCATGGGTGATCAGGATCATCGCCATGCCCATTTTCTGCTGCAGGTCTTTAAGAAGACGCAAGATCTGTGCCTGAATGGTTACGTCCAGAGCGGTTGTCGGTTCATCGGCGATCAGCAATTCCGGCTCACACATCAGCGCCATTGCAATCATGATACGCTGACGCAAACCACCGGAAAGCTGATGCGGATATTGGTTGAGACGGCTTTCTGCAGCGGTAATCCCGACCATACGCAGAAGATCGGCAGCGCGTTTCAGTGCTTCAGCTTTGCTGACAGATTTATGCAGGCGCAATGCTTCTGCCAGCTGGCTGCCGATCGTATAGGCAGGGTTCAGGCTGGTCATCGGCTCCTGAAAAATCATCGCCATACGGTTACCGCGCAGCGCACGCATTTCCCGTGCTGTGGCTTTTTGCAGATCAATGCCGTCAAAGCTCATTTCAGCCGCATTGCGCTGAATACCCGGTGACAAAAGCCCCATCACCGCAAGCGAGGTCAGCGATTTGCCGGAGCCGCTTTCACCGACGATACAGAGTGTCTCTCCCGGTTTAACCTCGAGATTGATGTTGCGCACGGCATGAAGGGTGCCCGCGGCGGTGGGGATGTCCAGTGTCAGGCCCTGAACTTTAAGAATAGGAGCAGTCATTGGTTTTCTCCTCAGTTCCGTCCGCCCGGCGCGGTAATATCGCGCAGGCCGTCGCCCATGAGATTGATCGCCAGTACCAGCACAAACAGCGCAACACCGGGGATCATCACAAGCCATGGCTCGAACAGCATCATGTCTTTGCCCTCGGAGATCATCAGGCCCCAGCTGGCTGTCGGCGGCTGCACACCAAGACCTAAGAAGGACAAGGCGGCTTCCAGCAAAATGGCATGCGCCATTTCCAGCGTGGCAACGACAATCAGATTGTTCATCAGATTAGGCAGGATTTCGGAGATCAGAATGCGCGGTGTGGATGTGCCGATGGCATAGGATGCCGCCACATATTCCCGCCGCGCGATCTGGAGGGTTGAAGCGCGCATGACTACCGCATAGCGATCCCATAATAACAGTCCGAGAACGGTGGCAACAACAGTCAGTGAGCCGCCAAACAAGGCGACAACGGCCAGTGCGACCAGAACAACCGGCATTGCGAGACGCACATTGATCAGGAATGTTACGACCGCATCCACACGGCCGCCGAAATAACCGGCCGCAACGCCCATAGCCGTGCCGATAATGCCGGAGATCAGAGCTGCCGACAGGCCGATAAATAATGAGACGCGCGCACCGTGCAGCAGACGGGCGAGATAATCGCGGCCAAGCTGGTCAGTTCCCAGAACGTGATCGGATTTACCACCTAAGAATTCCGGCGGCACCATACGGTTCAGCAGATCCTGCGTATAGGGATCATATTTGAGAAGCATCGGAGCAAAGATTGCAACCAGTGCAATCACAGCCACGATGATCGTGCCGATCATGAAGCCGCTATGACCGAAAATACGGCGGCGCAGAATGGCAGACGGGGACGGTTCCAGAATTTGTTCTGCGGTCGGTATGGAAGAAAACGTGGTCATGAGGTCCTCATGCGTGGATCAAGCCAGGCATTCATGATGTCGGCGAGCAGTGTGAAGACGATGTAAAACATGGAGAAAAGCAGAATCAGTGCCTGAACGGTCGGCAGATCATTGCGGGTGATTGACTCCCATGCGAGCAGTCCGGCACCCGGCAAAGCGAAGACAGATTCAACAACAATTGAACCGCCGAGCATGAAGCCCATCTGCACGGCTGACAGTGATACGACAGGGATAATCGCATTGCGCAACGCATGGGTGAACAGTACCCGCCATTCCGATGACCCTTTGGCACGGGCGGTGCGAATATAATCAGATGAGAGAACTTCAAGCATACCGGCGCGGGTGAGGCGCATAATTGCAGGCATGGCATAATAGCCGAGTACAATGGTTGGCAGGATAAAATGCTGCCATGTCTTGGCACCGGATGCAGGCAGCCAGCCGAGATCAATGGAGAAAACCGAGATCAGTACAAGAGCAAACCAGAAACTCGGCATTGCCTGTCCGGCGACAGAAATAAACAGCGCCAGCTTGTCGGTCAGCGAGTTCGGGCGTTTGGCAGCAAGCACACCAAGCGGTACAGCAACCAACAGAGCAAAAACGATAGCAGTCAGGCCAAGGCGCATTGTCACGCCAAGCCGGCTGGAAATGAGATCTGCAACCGGAAGTTTGAAATAATAGCTATGGCCAAAATTGAAATGTGCGGCATTCCACAGCCAGTCCGCATATTGCAGCAGCATCGGGCGGTCAAAACCGTAAAATTCGCGGATTGTCTGAATGTCCTGTGCACTCGCGCCTTCTCCGGCGATGGCAGTCGCAGGGTCGCCGCTCAGGTAAAGCAGACAGAAACTGATAAAAGACACGGTCAGCGCAACCAGTAAGGCAAGGCCGAGCCGCTTGAGGATGAAACCAAGCAAGTTTTGCTCCGTCAAAATCGTTTTAGGATATGAGGGGTGTGGCCGGAGGTGACAGTGCAGAACGCATCAGCTGGGTACTGCGGGATTTCACCTGTTAACGGATTGCCGGCTTATGCGTCATCAAAGCGGAATGATGCAGACGCGATACCGTGCAAACCGGAAATATTCTTCAGCCGTTTACTGCCAAAGCTGAATTAAAAAATATCGGCTACCGGCTTATTTGGCGTGCTGAAAACCACGGCAAAGATTTTTTGATTTTTCATTGGCATTCCCCTTTTGTATTGTATTGCAATACTTATGATCGCATGTTAATATCGAACCATAGTTTTCCCTTCTGCGTCAAGAGTTTTTTGCGACTGGAGTGTACCCCATTGAGTGAAAGCGAAAGAAATCCCTTAATTATCAGTTCGCTAATAAAAGCGATGACCCTGTTGAAAGCCTTCGGGGAGGGAAATGCTGTTTTGGGTATTTCTGATCTTGTGCGCATAACGGGCATTGAGAAAAGCAGTGTTCAGCGCATCCTCGCCACGCTCTATGCGGAAGGCATGCTGAACCGTGATAATCATAGCCGCC
Source organism: Pseudochrobactrum sp. AO18b (assembly GCF_000409565.1). Taxonomy (NCBI): domain Bacteria; kingdom Pseudomonadati; phylum Pseudomonadota; class Alphaproteobacteria; order Hyphomicrobiales; family Brucellaceae; genus Pseudochrobactrum; species Pseudochrobactrum sp. AO18b. The sequence goes on along the minus strand of NZ_ANNO01000057.1, from coordinate 552 downwards.
GTTACCGGCTATCAAATCAATGGCTGCATATGGCCTATGCCCATTACATTGCAGAGCCGCTGACGTCGCAGGTTATGCCGCGTCTTTTCGCCTTGCAGCAGCAAATCGGGCAGTCGTTCAATCTGGCAGAAATATGTGACACATCAATTATTTACTCGGTGCGTCTTCCGGTGCAACGTACCAATTTTGAAGGTACATTGGTCGGGCGTACCCATCCGGCGCTGAACACTTCTGGTGGCCGTGCCATTCTCGCCACATGGGACGCAGATGCACGGCAAGACGCTGTAAAAAACTGGCCGGTGACGGAATATACCCCGCGCACGACAGTTGATCGCGGGGAAATTTCAGAGCTTGTTGAACAGGCGCGACAGGATGGTTTTGCTGTCTCTGTGGAGGAAATCCTGCTCAATGAAATCGGTATCGCGGCACCGATTAAGTCGTCCAGCGGTAAAGCGCGTGCAGCAATTCACTGTTCTGTTTCGATGGCTGACTGGTCGGTTGATCGTGTCCGCAAAGAAATCGCGCCATTGCTGGTCGATACAGCACGAACAT
>NZ_ANNO01000056.1:0-16583 GCF_000409565.1 Pseudochrobactrum sp. AO18b | reverse complement strand
CTGACGGCCCCGCTTTTTATTCAGGAAGAACATCTTCCAGCCCTTTGGTCAGTTCCAGTGCCTGCCGTTCAAACAACCGGCGGTAAATACCGCCCGGTTTGCGGATAAGCGCATCATGATCGCCTTCCTCAAGGACCTTGCCCTTGTCAAAGACCAGCAATCTGTCCAGTGCACGCACCGTTGAAAGCCGGTGTGCAATGACCAGTGTTGTACGGCCGATCATCAACCGTTCCATTGCCTGCTGGATCAGCACTTCCGATTCTGAGTCGAGGCTGGAAGTTGCCTCATCCAGAATAAGGATCGGTGCATTGGCCAGAAACGCACGGGCAATCGCCACACGTTGACGCTCACCGCCGGAGAGTTTCACACCACGCTCACCAACAAGGGTCGCATAGCCTTTTGGCAGACGGCTGATGAAGTCATGGGCGCTTGCAAGACGTGCTGCTTCCTCAACTTCCGCCTGTGTCGCACCAGGGCGGGCATAGGCGATATTCTCGGCCAGTGTCCGGTGAAACAGGATCGGTTCCTGCTGCACAATGGCGATCTGCGAACGCAGCGATGCCTGCGTGACATGAGCAATATTCTGCCCGTCAATCTTAATGGCACCGCCGCTGACATCATAGAGACGCTGGATCAGCTTGACGAAAGTCGTCTTGCCCGAACCGGAATGTCCGACCAGACCAACCCGTTCACCGGCTTCAATCTTCACCGAGAAATCGCGGTAGAGTGCTGCTTCATGATTGCCGTAATGGAAAGTCACCTTGTCAAAGCGGATTTCACCATTGCTGATCTGAATGGCCGGTGCATTCGGCTTGTCGGCAATCCCGTAAGGTTCTGCCTCAATCTGCACCAGCTCCTCCATATCATTCACCGAGCGTTGCAGATTGCGGATATGCATGCCGACATCACGCAAATAACCCTGCAGCATGAAGAATGCTGTCAGAACAAAGGTGATATCACCGGCCGTTGCTTTGCCCTGGCTCCACAAGTAAAGCGCAAAAGCAATGACAACACCGCGCATAATCAGCAGATTAGCCCCCTGAATGAAACCGTTCAGAGTTCCGATCAGCCATGTGCGACGTGTACGGCTGCGCCATTTGGTGACAACTTTTGCAAGTCGTGCATCCTCACGCTTTTCAGCACCAAAGGCTTTCACAACAGCATTGCACGAAATGGCATCGGCCAGCGCGCCGCCCATGCGTGTATCCCAGCTATTGGCCAATGTTGCCGCAGGCGCGACAAAGCCGAGCGAAATCACGATCGTGCAAACAATGAACAGCACTGAGCCGATTGCAACCAGCACACCCATGAGCGGCCAGTACCAGGCCAGCAGTGCAACCGAACCGACCAGCATCAGCAGCGATGGCAGCAATGCAATAATCAGCGTATCATTCAGCAGATCCATTGCCCACATTGCACGCGAGACTTTGCGCACAGTTGATCCGGCAAAGGCATTGGCATGCCAGTCGGTGGAGAAGCGCTGCAATTTACGGAACGAACTGGCCGCCATGTCGCTCATGATTTTCAGCGTGAAATCGGTGATGACATAGAAGGTCAGCTGACGTGTAATCAGTGCCAGTGCGCCAAGCGCCAGCAGAACGATGAGTGCCTCAACTGCGGCAGACCATGCGCTGTCGCCGCTCAGCGAAAGCGCGTCAACAAGCCGTCCGGAATAGAGCGGCGTCAGAACATCTGCGGCTGTTGCAAGCAGCATACCAATTATCATCAGTGTCAGCCGCAGAGGCTGACTTCGCCAGTGGCCGAAAGTGTAGCCGAGGACATTGCGGAAGGCAGGCCCACGGAAATTTATGCGAAACCGGGTCATATGAATCATACCAGCCCGCGCAGAGTCGGATTCTGGTCCTTTAAAAACATTTTCAGCAAAAGTGCGAAGCGGCTTTGCAGGGAAATCAGTTCACCGGATTGATTTCTGACCCTGCTTCGATGCATCGGACAATGCTTGAAAACGAAGACAAAACAAACAACAGCTGAGTGTTGCGGCAAAAAAAGAAGAGTTTTAGAAAAGCGCCCTTTCAGGGAGGGCGGACAGGCCTTGGCCTGTAGCACGGGCCAAAGACTTAAAGTCTGGGAGCACCCGCGCGAACACCGGGCACCGACGGAAATGGATAGACACGCATCTCATACCTCTTGCCAGTGTTTCAGATATTGGCACAATAAATGAGCAATCGGTTTTGCCAAGTGCAAAAATGTAAAATTTGTTTCACAAAGTCCTGAGTGTGGCAAAAAAGTTCTTTTTTAAATTTCAGCAGATTTTTGCCTCACACAGGCTTCGGAATATTTTCAGAATGCCGGAATGGCCAGTCAGATGTAATTAAGTCTTCAGGGCTGGCTGAACAGCATGGATATGCCCTGACCGACACCTACACACATGGTTGCCAAAGCGTGCTTTGTACCTCGTGCCTGCAACTCAATGGCAGAAGTTAAAGCCAGCCTTGCACCGGACATGCCCAGCGGATGGCCAAGCGCAATTGCGCCGCCATTCGGATTGACATGCGCTGCATCATCATCCAGCCCGAGCTGACGCATACAGGCCAGAGCCTGTGCGGCAAAAGCCTCATTCAGCTCAACCAGACCGATATCGGTCATGTTCAGACCGTGGCGCTGCAGCAGTTTTTGCGTGGCAGGCACAGGGCCGATGCCCATAATGCGTGGCGCAACACCTGCGGTCGCCATGCCGCTGATCCGTGCCAGTGGTGTCAGGCCGTAGCGCTCAACCGCCTGTTTGGAGGCGATAACAACCGCTGCCGCACCGTCATTCACGCTTGAAGCATTGCCTGCGGTGATCGTGCCGCCGCGTCGAAACGGCGTATCAAGCGCGGCCAGTTTCTCTAGTGAAGTTTCGCGCGGCTGCTCATCCTGAGCAACAATCGTGCTGGTGCCTTTGCGCGCTGCAATTGTGTAAGGTACAATTTCCTGTGCCAGACGTCCGCTATGCATGGCTGCTGCCGCACGCTGCTGGCTCAGTAACGCGAATGCATCCTGATCTGCGCGGCTGATATTATAATCAGCGCTGAGATTTTCAGCGGTTTCCGGCATGGATTCACTGCCGTAATTTTTGTCGAGCTGCGGATTGATAAAGCGCCAGCCGATAGTCGTGTCATAGACCGCATTCTGCCGTTGAAACGCTGCATCGGCTTTGGGCATCACAAATGGTGCGCGTGACATGCTCTCAACACCACCGGCGATGATAATATCAGCCTCACCGAGTTTAACTGCACGCGCCGCATAGCCCACGGCATCCAGACCGGAGCCGCAAAGACGGTTAATCGTTGTTGCAGGTACCGTTTCACCAAGACCGGAGAGCAAGACTGCCATCCGTGCGACATTGCGGTTGTCTTCACCGGCCTGATTGGCGCAGCCGAATACCACTTCATCAATCATCTCTGCGCTCAAAGACGGAAAACGCGCGAGCGCCTCACGGATAGTATGCGCTGCCATATCATCAGGCCGCACCGATGAGAGTGCGCCGCCATAACGGCCGATTGGCGTGCGCACACCGCCGATAATATAGGCTTCGCTCATATTAGTGTTCCTTATGGTTTTGTGCAGCAAACATCGGCCCGCCTTTGTTGGCGGGAAAGCCATAGCCGTTAATCAGCACCAGATCGATATCGCCGCTGCGCGCTGCAATACCCTCGCGCAACAGTTGTTCACCTTCATTGGCCATTGCCTTTAAAAGCTGACGGATGATTTCATCCGGTGTGAAGGGGCGCGGCGTAATGTTTTTTTCAAGCCGTGCCGCTTCGATAATCGCGGTGACATCCGGATCGGTCTGTCGCTTGCCGTCACTATAAATATACCAGCCTTTACCGCTCTTTTGCCCGAAACGGCCTGCCTCGCAGAGACGGTCGGGAATATTGCAATAAGGCTCATCAGGGTTGCGCGTTGCCGCCTGACGCTTGCGTTTTGCCCAGGCAATCTCCAGTCCCGCCATATCGCAGACCGCAAACAGCCCCATGGGAAAGCCGTAATGCTCCAGCGCCGCATCAATCTCATGCGGCCATGCACCTTGCTCGAGTATGAACTCGGCCTCGCGGCGATAGGCAGAGAAAATCCGGTTGCCGATAAAGCCTTCACAAACGCCGCAGACAATGGCCAGCTTGTTTAGTTTTTTGGCAAGTTCAAGCGTGGTTGCCAGTACATCGGGCGCTGTTTCTGCACAATTTACCACTTCCAGCAGCCGCATAATATGCGCCGGTGAGAAGAAATGCATGCCGACAACCCGCGACGGATTGCTGATTTGCTGTGCTAATTCATCAGGATTGAGATAGCTGGTATTGGTGGCGACAATGGCATCGCCACGCAAAACGCCGGACAGACGGCGAAACAGTTCTGATTTAACCTCAAAATCATCAAACACTGCTTCAATCACCAGATCAGCACCGGCAAGCGCGTTGAGATCAACACTGACTGTGCAATTTGCTCGCTGCTGTTCTAGCGCCTGTTCACTGAGGCGGCCGGACTGAAACTGCTTGTCCAGCAGTGCTGTGATGCGGGTAAGACCGGCATCTGCCGCTTCCTGTGTCGGCTCATAGCCGATAATCTGATAGCCAGCGGCAAGGGCCGCAACCGCAATTGCCGAGCCCATCATACCGGTGCCGGCAATGCCGATTGTAGTAACCGGTCGTGGTACCGTACCGGCAGGCAGATCATGCTTTCCGGCTTCGCGTTCGGCGAAAAACACATGCCGCAAGGCTTTGGCTTCATCGCTTTCACGAAGGCGTAGAAATGTGGCGCGTTCTTCGGCCAAAGCTTGTTCGGCAGAGAGTGTTGCCGCCAGTGATACCAGACGCACCGCCTCGGAAGGGGCGAGACGCCCGCGCGCTTTGGCAAGAATTTTTGCCGCTGTCTGTTCAGTGTTTGCAGGTTGAACAGACAAGGCCAATGTACGGCGGGGTTCTTTGCCCGTATGGTGCTGTGCTGCCTTTTGTGCAGCATCAGTCAGGTTCTCAGCTGTTGCGATTTCATCAATCAGGCCATTCTGCAGTGCTTCCTGTGCGGAAATAGTTTTGCCTGATGCGATCATGTCGATTGCGGCATCAAGGCCGGTCAGTCGTGGCAGACGCTGGGTGCCGCCCGCACCCGGTACAAGCCCAAGTTTCACTTCCGGCAGGCCGAACTTGGCTTTCTCAACAGCCAGCCGGTAATGGCAGGCGAGCATAATCTCGCAACCGCCGCCAAGGGCTGCACCATTAATGGCGGCAATTACCGGCTTAGCGGATGCTTCAATCCGTGCTGTCACCTGTGGCAAAGTTGGCTCGCTCGGCGGCAGATCAAATTCTTTGATATCTGCACCGGCGGCAAAGAATTTGCCTTCACCGCGCAAAGTGAGGGCACGGATCTCGGGAGAGTTCTCTGCCAAATCCAGCGCCTGCATCAGCCCCTCGCGGATGGCGGCTGAAATCGCATTCACCGGCGGGTTTGCCAGAGTGAGATGCAACACACCATCTTGCACCACACCGGTAACGGCAGATGAAAAACTGATCGGCTGCTGCGTGTCAGAAGGGCTGTGCATCATATGTCCTGTCCGGATTTTCAGTCGCTTACTCAGGCAATTACTTTAGTCTGGCACAACTGCTGTGGCCTGAATCTCGATCTTGGCACGATCTTCAATCAGCCCTGCCACCTGCATTGCTGCCATTGCCGGAAAATGCTTGCCGATAACATCGCGATAGGCCTGACCAAGGCCGCGCATATTGGCTTTGTATTCCTGCTTGTCGGTGAAATACCAGGTCATGCTGGTAATATGTTCCGGCCCTGCGCCATCGACAGCAAGAATGGCGACGATGTTTTTCAGGGTCTGGTGAACTTGCTCAACAAAATCATCGGTTTCGAATTCACATTGTTCATTCCAGCCGATCTGCCCACCGATAAAAATGGTGCGTCCGCGTGCCGAGATGCCGTTGGAATAGCCGATCGGGGCAACCCAGTTATCCGGCTGTAAAATCTTATGCATGAACTGTCTCCAGATGATTGAGAAGCGCGGCGCGGATATCATCGGGCCATGCGCGGGCTTTATGAGTTGTGCTTGAAGTGGCGACGAGCTTGTGTTTCGCGGTCCATAACAGATCGCCATTGGCGCGCACTTCATGGTCGAGCGAGAGCGAACTGCCACCAACCGCAGTGACTTTGAGCGTGAAGTCCAGCTGGTCAGCATGGAAGCCAGGTTTTACAAAAGTCAGATCAAGCCGCACGGTTGGTGTTGCGATCTGCCGGTCATGATTGAGGCTTTTCCAGTCGGCTCCGATTGAGGCGAAGAAGTCCTCCAGAACCCCGATCAGAATATTCAAATAAGACGGAAAATAAGCGATGCCCGAAGGATCACAATCGCCGAACCGCAACGGTCTTGTGGTGTGAAAAGCCATGATCCGCCCTTTAAACCGTTTTCAGCAATTCGCGGGCGATAATCAGTTTCTGAACCTCTGTCGCCCCTTCATAAATGCGCAGGCTACGGATTTCCCGATAGAGCTTTTCGGTAATTGCTCCGCTTTGCACACCGCGTCCGCCAAACATCTGCAAGGCGCGGTCAATAATCATCTGGGCGGATTCTGTTGCCGCCATTTTAGCCATTGCCGCCTGCTGGGTGGTTGGTAGTTTCTGCACATCGCGGCGCCATGCGGCGCGGTAGGTCAGAAGGGTTGCTGCCTCCAGTTCTGTCGCCATATCGCCAAGTGCGGCCTGTGTCAGTTGCAGATCGCTGAGTGTTGCGCCAAATATCTGCCGGTTACGAGCATGGTTGAGCGCCTCATCCAAGGCGCGGCGGGCAAAGCCAAGGGCGGCCGCTGCCACGGAAGCACGGAAAATATCCAGCGTGCGCATGGCAATTTTAAAACCTTCGCCGCCTGCACCCAAACGCCGTGAAGCGGGGATACGGCAATTCTCAAAACGGATTGTAGCGAGCGGATGCGGTGCGATCACTTCAAGCCGCTCGGCAATAGAAAAGCCCGGATCAGTGGCATAGACCACAAAGGCCGAGATGCCGCGTGTGCCCGCAGCCTCACCTGTGCGGGCAAAGACGGTGTAAACATCGGCGATGCCGCCATTGGAAATCCAGGTTTTCTCGCCATTGAGAATATAATCATCGCCGTCCTGTGTCGCGGCGCATTGCATGGCGGCGACATCGGAACCGGCCTCTTTCTCCGACAGGGCAAAGGCCGACAACCACTCGCCGGAAGAGATTTTTGGCAGAATATGCTGTTTTAACTCATCCGATCCGGCAAGGCCGATCGCGCCGGTGCCAAGCCCCTGCATGGCAAAGGCAAAATCCGCCAGCCCGTCATGCCATGCCAGTGTTTCGCGCGCCAGACAGACCGAGCGGGAGTCAATCTCGGTCTTGCCGCTATTGCCGGTGACACTATCGAGAAGTCCTGCTTGCCCAAGCAGTTTCACCAGTTTACGGCAGGCAGCATCTGTGTCGTGATGATCGATGTTTTTTAAAACACCGGATGCGGCAAATTCATTGAGCTTTTGAGCAAAATCGCGTTGCTGCTGCTCAAAAAACGGCAGTTCCAGATGTTCATGAATGGGGGCTTCGCGGCAGGCTGTATCTGACATGGTTCAGTTCCCTTCAAATTCAGGGCGACGTTTGGCGGCAAAGGCTTCAAATGCACGGCGGAAATCCTGTGTCGCCATGCAGATGGCCTGCGCCTGCGCTTCAGATTCAATCATTTCATCAATGCCCATCGCCCATTCCTGAGCCAGCATGGTTTTGGTAATGCCATGTGCAAAATAAGGGCCGTCAGCGAGGGTTTTGGCGAGCTTTTGCGCTTCTGCCAGCAGGTTTTCACCATCATGCAGATGGTTGTAAAAGCCCCAGTCTTTGCCCTCGGTGGCCGACATGAAACGACCGGTATAAAGCAGCTCCGCCGCACGTCCCTGACCGATAATGCGGGGCAGGATTCCGCAGGCACCCATATCCGCACCGGCAAGACCGACACGGGTAAACAGGAATGCGGTTTTCGCCTCATGGGTTGCAAGACGCAGGTCTGAGGCCATTGCCAGAATGGCACCGGCACCGGCGCAAATACCGTCTACAGCCGCAATCACGGGCTGCGGGCATTTGCGCATGGCTTTCACCACATCACCGGTCATGCGGGTGAAGGCCAAGAGTTCCGGCATCGGCATTTTCGTCAAAGGCTCGATGATCTCGAAAACATCGCCGCCGGAAGAGAAATTACCGCCCGCTCCGGTGACAACCACGGCACGAATATCCGATGCATAGGCCAAATCGCGGAACAGATCACGCAGCTCCGCATAGCTTTCAAAGGTCAGCGGGTTTTTACGATCAGGGCGGTTGAGCGTGAGGGTGGCAACGCGTCCGTCTTCACTCACCTCCCACAGAAAATGCTGTGCCTGATAGTTTTTAAAAGCTTTCAGATGACTGTTCATGCTGATGGTTTGTTCGCTCATCCTGCCAATACCTCGCCACCGGCAATTGCAATTGCCTGTCCGTTGATTGAGGCGGCATCAGGAGATGCCAGCCATAAGACTGTGTGTGCCACTTCCTCCGGTTTAATCAGCCGGTTTTGCGGATTGGCTTTTACAAAATGCGCCAGCGCTTCTGCTTCAGATCGACCGGTTTTTTGCATGATCTGTGCAATGGCCTCGCGGATAATCGGCGTATCGGTAAAACCTGGACACACGGCATTGACGGTAATGCCCTTTGTTGCGAGCTCCAGCGCCAAAGCACGGGTGAGGCCGATAACACCATGTTTTGCGGCGCAATAGGCCGAGACATAGGCATAGCCGGTCAACCCTGCCGTGGACGCGATATTGATAATACGCGCATTTGCGCCATAGGTTTTCAGATCCGGCAGCACAGCCTGCGTCACCTGAAAAACACCGGTCAGATCAACTGCAAGCACCTGCGACCACATCTCAAGATTGGTTTTTTCAAAGGGTGCGGAAGGCGCTTCACCGGCATTATTGACGAGAATACTCACCGGCCCGAAAGCCGCTTGAGCCGCCTGCAAACCTGTGCTGATCGCCTGCGCATTTGTCACATCAAAACCGCTGGCGACAAAACAGGCTTTGCGTCCCGCAGCCTGATCGAGCTCTGCGGCCAGTGCCGCCAAGGGCTCATGACGCCTGCCGGACAGAGTGACATTGGCACCGGACAAAGCAAAGTCACGGGCAATTGCCGCACCGATACCGCTGCCTGCGCCGGTGATTAAAACATGTCTGCCGTGGAATTTATTATTGCTCATATCCGGTCTCATTCTGGTTATTTCAGTGCGGCAGCCGCAGCGGCTTCACGAGCCAGATTGGTTTCATACTGGGTTTTGCCGGAGTAATATTGCTTCGGCCAAGGCACGGAGGTCAGCCCGATTTTTGCCGCCTCATGCAATACCCAAGCGGGGTCTGCGAGATGTGGGCGGGCCACGGCGCAAAGATCGGCACGCCCTGCGGAGATTACCGAATTGGCGTGATCGGCTTCCGATATCGCACCAACAGCAATTGTCGGGATGCCTATCTCATTGCGGATTTTGTCTGAAAACGGGGTCTGGAACAGACGGCCATAAACTGGTTTTTCATGTTTAACGACCTGTCCCGATGAACAGTCGATGAGATCGGCACCGGCATCTTTAAACATCTGCGCAAAAATCGCTGCATCATCAGGCGTATTGCCACCTTCCGCCCAGTCATGGCAGGAGAGGCGCACCGAAATTGGCTTATCCTGCGGCCAGACCGCACGAATGGCCTTGAACACTTCCAGCGGAAAACGCGCACGATTTGCGTGGCTGCCGCCATATTCATCTTCGCGCTGATTGGTCAGCGGCGAGAGGAAGCTGGATAGCAGATAGCCATGCGCGGCATGGAGTTCCAGCCAGTCTGCGCCGGTGCTTGCGGCAAGTTCAGTCGCGCGCACAAAATCAGCAATTACCCGATCCATATCTTCGCGTGTCATAGGCTTCGGCTTCTGGCTATTGACCAGATAAGGCTCTGCCGAGGCAGAAATCAGCGGCCAGCCGCTCGCTGCATCAACCGGCTGGTCAATGCCTTCCCAAGCGGGTTTGGTGGCACCTTTGCGCCCTGCATGACCCAGCTGAATAGCCACTTTGGCATCGCTGTTTTGATGCACAAAATCGACCAGACGCTTCCAGCCGTCGCGCTGTTCTTCGTTCCACAGTCCCAGACAATTCGGGGTGATGCGCGCATCTGGAGAAACGCAGGTCATTTCCGCAAAGATCAGACCGGCTCCGCCGAGTGCACGAGAACCGAGATGCACCATATGGAAATCATTGATCAGACCATCGGTTGCCGAATACATCGCCATCGGCGACATGACGATACGGTTCGCCAAGGTTACACCGCGCAGCTGATAGGGCGTGAACATCGGCGGCACATGGCGTGTGCTGCTGTTACTCTCTACCGGCAGGCCTGACTTTTTGGCAAACCAGTTTTCATAGCCCTGCAACCAGTTTTTATCACGCAGACGCAGGTTTTCATGGCTGATACGCTGTGAGCGTGTCAGCATGGAATACATGAATTGTTCCGGCTCAAAATGATCCGCATAGCGCCGGCCAACCACCTCAAACCATTCCATCGCATTGCGCGCGGCATTCTGAATGCGCGCTACATCTACACGGCGGATTTCCTCATAGGTTTCCAGTGCTGCGGGAATATTGCTCTTATCATGGCCGTGCAGGTTAAACTGGTTGGTCAGTTCAATCGCATCATCAATCGCCAGTTTGGTGCCGGAGCCGATGGCAAAATGAGCCGTATGGGCGGCATCGCCCATCAGCACCACATGGGAATTACCGTTATAATGGCTCCACTTGCCACAGATCAGCCGATTGAAATTCAGCCATGCCGAGCCGCGCAAATGCCGCGCATTGGTCATCAGCGGTGCGCCTTCCAGCACTTCCGAGAAAAGATTTTCGCAGAAAGAGATGGAATCCTGCTGTGACATCTCATCAAGACCATGCGCCTGATAGGCTTCTTCTGTGGTTTCGATAATGAAAGTCGAGGTCTTGTCATCGAATTTGTAAATATGCGCCTGAAACCAGCCATGATCCGTCTTGCGGAAATCAAAGGTGAAAGCATCAAAGAGCTTATTGGTACCAAGCCAGATATAACGGTTTGGCCGCACGATCATATCCGGCTCGAATATATCGGCATAGCGGTGACGGATTTTGGAATTCAGCCCGTCAGAGGCGATAATCAGATCAGCATCGGGATATTGCGTATCTGCATCCACATCGGTTTCAAATATCAGCTCAACGCCCAGATCTTCGCAGCGTTTTTGCAGAATATTCAGCAGTTTTTTGCGACCGATACCGACAAAGCCATGACCGCTTGTGCGCTGGCGTGTGCCTTTGAACAGCACTTCAATATCGTCCCAATGGTTAAATGCATCCTGAATTTCTGCCGCACTGGTTTCATCCCAGACTTTCATCGCTTCCATCGTTGCATCGGAAAACACGACGCCCCAGCCGAATGTGTCATAGGGTTTGTTGCGCTCGACCACGCGGATGTGATGCTCGGGATGGTTCTTTTTCATCAACAGGGCAAAATACAGTCCGGCTGGACCTCCACCGATACAAACGATACGCATGGTCAAATTCTCCCCTTGAATGCTCTGTTTCCCGCTATACGGCCACAGTCATTTTTATGATGCGCGGTGGTATCGGGTACCGGCGCACAATTTATTTTATACTTAAAACATATGGATGGAATGGATTTGGTCAAGTGATAAATTTGCATGATGCGCTCAGCCTTGCTTACGCAGCATGAAGCGTTGGATTTTGCCGGTAACGGTTTTCGGCAGCGCGTCGACAAAACGGACAGAGCGGGGATATTTATAAGGCGCGATCAGCTTTTTAACGTGATCCTGCAAGGCTTTGACCGTTTCAGAAGATGGCTGAGCACCGTTGCGAAGCACAATATGCGCCTCAACAATCTGGCCGCGTTCTTCATCATTCACGCCGATGACCGCGCATTCCTGCACATCTGCATGGGCGAGGAGGGCGGCCTCAACCTCGGGGCCTGCGATATTATAACCGGCAGAAATAATCATATCATCTGCACGGGCGGCAAAGTGGAAATAGCCGTCCGCATCCTGAAAGAAACTGTCGCCGGTCAGGTTCCAGCCATCGCGCACATAGGCCTTCTGGCGTGTATCCGCGAGGTAGCGGCAGCCGGTGGGGCCACGCACCGCTAAGCGGCCGATTTCCCCGCGCGGCATTTCCTGCATATTTTCATCAACGATTTTGGCCTGATAACCGGTAACGGGCTTGCCTGTGCGGCCGGGTCCGGAATCGCCCAGACGGTTGCTGATAAAAATATGCAACATTTCGGTCGCGCCGATCCCGTCCAGCATCGGTTTACCGGTCTTCTCTATCCATGCCTCATAAATCGGGGCGGGCAGGGTTTCCCCTGCTGAAACCGCAATGCGCAAGGATGACAGGTCGGCACCTTCATTCATTGCCTGCAACATCACCCGATAGGCTGTCGGAGCTGTAAAGCTGATGGTCGCCTTATAGGTTTCAATCAGCTCGATCATTTTGGGCGGTGTTGCCTGTTCAAGCAGCGCTGCCGCTGCACCGAAGCGCAGCGGGAAAATGGCCAGCCCGCCCAGACCAAAGGTGAAAGCAAGTGGCGGTGAGCCGACAAAAATATCATCCGGCTGCACATTCAGCACTTCCCTTGCATAAGTATCGGCAATCAGCAGCAGATCACGGTGAAAATGCATGGTGGCCTTCGGCTCACCGGTTGTGCCGGAGGTAAAGCCCAACAGTGCCACATCATCGCGTCCGGTTTTTACCGCATCAAAACGCACCGGCTTGTTGAGTGCCGCATGGTCAAGTTCCGCATCATGATTGGCGGTGCCGTCAAAACCGATTACTGTTTTAAGAAACGGGCTTTTTGCCGCGCAAATCTGCAAATCTTCCAGCAGTCGCGTGTCACACAGCGCCAGCGAGATTTCTGCTTTATTGACGATTTTTGTCAGTTCATCAGGGCGCAACATCGGCATGGAATTGACCACGACCGCGCCGGCTTTGGTGGCGGCCAGCCAGCAGGCAACCATGGCCGGATTATTGGCAGAACGGATCAATATGCGATTGCCCGGCTGCACACCGTAATCTTCAACCAGCACATGGGCAATGCGGTTGCTCCAGTCGGTGAGTTCCTTATAGGTGCGCCGCCGTCCGTTGCCGATCAGCGCTGTATGGTCGCCGAACCCTTTTTCCACCATGGCATCGGAAAGTTCATAGCCGGCATTGAGCCATTCGGGATAGGTGATGTCGCCGGATAACAGTTCCGGCCAGTCCTCAACCGGAGGCAGGTTATTTCTGGTAAAATGGTCTGTATGCGCCGTTGGTCCAAGCATTTTTTGTTCCCCTGCGAGCTTTTGCCCGCGTCGTTATTTTTTAAAAAATGGCGGCAGATGATGTGTGTTTTTCGTAACGGATATCCTGATTTTTCGAATGGTATGATGCCGGTTAAGCCAGATGATCGTGCTCGTCCTGCAAGGCCAGCGCATGTTCGATTGTATCGATAACCGTGACCAGTTCTGCCGATTGTGCCGGTGACAGCACGCTGAAAATCTCGCTGATCCAATGCTCATGGGCGGCAGCCATGGCTTCAAACTCTTCGCGCCCCTTTTGGGTGAGGCGCACCAGCATGGCACGTTTGTCGCCCGCAACCGGAACCCGCAAAACGGAACCGTCGCTGTCCAGCCGTTCAACAATGCCGGTGACATTGCCGTTGGAAACCCGCAAGGCCGCAGATAATTCAGTCATTTTGAGGCCGCCTTCAAACCGATACAGCGCTGCCATCACGTCGAAACGGGGCAGGGTCGTATCGAATTCCTGACGCAGCTTTTCGCGGATCACTGCTTCAACATGCTTTGTCGATTTGAGAAGTTTCAGCCAGTTGCGCAGGCTCTGCTTATCGGAAGCACGCCCGCCTGCCACTGTTTGCTGCTGATTTTCGGCACTTTTCATGGTCTCACTCCGTTGCCGCCTGCAAAGATTTTCTGCATTCGCAGGGCGGCTGATTTCTTTTATGGTGTCACTTACAAAAATAATTTCAAGTATGAAATTTCATGCTTGAAATTATTTTTTAATTATGGAGATATTTGAGAGGCAGTCATGACGGAGGAACGGGGAATGCAGATCAGAGCGGCAGAACCGGTTTTAAAAACCGCGCCCGCTGAACCGGATAGCCCAGCCAATAAAGACTGGGATCTGGCCTATTCGAATGTGCTGCATGTCCCGAATTCTGCGCAATTTCCTCCGCAAGGGCAGCAAAAATCACAAAGTTTTCGTGAGCAGATGCAGGCGCAGAACCGGTTGATCGCCGATGTACGCTATGGGTCGGAAGAGCGTAATCTTCTGGATATTGTGATGCCGCAGGGGCAGCCGCGCGGGCTGGTTGTGTTCGTGCATGGCGGCTATTGGGTGCGCTTTGATAAGTCTTATTTCACTTATCTTGCTGCCGGTGCCGCAGCGCATGGTTTTGCCGTAGCGATCCCGTCTTATACACTTTGTCCGCAAGCGAAGATCGGTGAAATTACTACTGAAATTGGTATGGCGATTGTGCAGGCCGCATCAATGGTTGCAGGCCCGTTACATCTGACAGGGCATTCTGCGGGCGGGCATCTGGTTGCGCGGATGGGAACGGTTACGACCCCCCTGAGCCGCAGCCTGCAACAGCGTTTGCGCAAAATCGTGCCGATCTCGGCGCTAAGTGATTTGCGACCCTTGCTGAATCTGAAAATGAATGATGATTTCAGGCTTGATCTGGAACAGGCGCGCAAGGAAAGTCCGGCTTTGCTTGAGCCTCTGAACGGTATTGATGTGACAGCATGGGTTGGCGCGGCGGAATTGCCGGAATTTATCCGGCAAAATAAGGCATTGGCTAATTTGTGGAGCGGTTTTGATCTCTCAATCGATGAAGTGGCGGAACCGCATAAACATCATATGAATATCATCGACGGTCTGGCAGACGCAGACCATGTGCTGACGCGCAGATTACTCTGTTTATAAGGATACAGGCTTAATTTTGCTTCGGAAATGGCAAAAGCGGAGGGAGAAGCAAAAGCGGGCTTGTAAGTAATGGCATTTTATTATTGAACTGCATAATAACAATAATCGCGAGGGAACACTGATGAAACGAATTACTCTTGGCTTATCAACGGCCTGTCTTGGTCTGGGGCTGGCATTTTCCGGTTCTGCAATGGCTGAACCTCTGAAAATCGGCATGATCACAACGCTTTCCGGCGGCGGTGCCGGACTCGGCATTGATATACGTGACGGTTTTCTGCTGGCGGTCAAACAATCCGGCAATAAAGATGTCAGCGTTATCGTTGAAGATGATGCACAAAAGCCTGAACTTGCTGTGCAGATTGCTGATAAAATGGTGCAGAGCGATAAGGTTGATATTCTGACCGGTATCGTCTGGTCCAATCTTGCAATGGCCGTAGTGCCAAGCGTTGTCGCGCAGGATAAAATCTATGTTTCCACCAATGCGGGCCCGTCTGCGCTGGCCGGTGCCAAATGCAATGCCAATTACTTTAATGCTGCCTATCAGAATGATAATCTGCATGAAGCTGTCGGCAACTATGCCAATACCGCAGGCTATAAAAACAGCTTTATTCTGGCACCGAACTATCCGGCAGGCACCGATGCTCTGACCGGTTACAAGCGGTTTTATAAAGGCAAACTGGCCGGTGAAATTTACACCAAAGTCGGCCAGACCGATTATGCCGCCGAGATTGCTCAGATCCGGGCTTCCGGCGCCGATTCCGTATATTTCTTCCTGCCGGGCGGCATGGGCATTGCTTTCATGAAGCAATATTCACAGTCGGGCATGACCATTCCGGTAACCGGCCCTGGCTTCTCCTTCGATCAGGATGTGCTCGGCGCAATCGGTGATGCGGCTGTGGGTGTGAAGAACTCCTCCCACTGGTCAAAAGATCTCGATAATGAAGCCAATAAAGCCTATGTCGAGGCCTTCAAAAAAGAATATGGCCGCTTGCCTTCGCTCTATGCAACACAGGGCTATGATGCAGCCAACCTGATCCTGTCCGCTGCCGCCAAAGCAAGTGTGAATGACAAAGACGCTTTCCGCGCAGCAATGAAAGCGGCGGATTTCAAATCTGTTCGCGGCAAGTTCAAATTCGGCAATAATAACCATCCTATTCAGGATATTTATATGCGCGAAGTGATCAAGGAAGACGGCGTCCTGACCAATAAGATCGTAGCAACAAGCTTTACCGATCATCAGGACAACTATGCAAAAGACTGCAAGCTCTGATGCAACCGGATGCAGCGACAGTGTGAACTGTCGCTGCTTTTCGCTCAGACTGTCTTCAGTACCGGCCGGACTGTTGCCATAACAGGTCTTCGGGCGGCATAGACGACTTTTTTCAAAGATATTTTTATGAGAACCAATCAACAGATCGGACGCGGTTTTGTCTTCTGCACTTTTAATTGAGCAGTTACTCAACGGGTTACAATTCGGCGTTATGCTGTTTTTGATGGCAGCCGGCCTGACCCTGATTTTCGGGGTTATGGGGGTTATCAATCTTGCACATGGATCATTATTTATGGTCG
>NZ_ANNO01000055.1:0-13696 GCF_000409565.1 Pseudochrobactrum sp. AO18b | reverse complement strand
GCGCCGTTGTGGCTGCGGCAACCGGCTCTTTCTGGCTCGGGCTCATTGCCAGCCTGATTGCTGCGGCTGCTGCCGGTGCAATCATGGAAATGGTACTGATCCGCAGATTATATAATCGCAGCCACCTCGATCAGGTTCTGGCAACCTTCGCACTGATCCTGATTTTCTCCGATGCGACGCGATGGATATTTGGTTCATTTCCGCTTTATCTGGATATTCCGCCACTTTTGCAGGGCTCTGTTACGCTGCCCGGCGGCTCACAATATCAGCTATACCGGCTGGCGATTATCGGTGCCGGTATTGTTGTTGCAGTCGGGTTGTATTTTCTCATTGCAAAAACCCGTCTTGGCATGCGCATCCGCGCCGGTGAGGCAGACCGTGAAATGATCGGCGCATTGGGCGTTGATATTGCAAAACTCAACACGATTGTTTTTGCCTTAGGTGCGGCACTTGCAGGCCTTGCCGGTGCACTGGTCGGGGCGCTGCAATCCGTACAGGTCGGCATGGGTGAGCCGGTATTGATCCTCGCTTTTGTGGTGATTGTGATCGGCGGTATCGGCTCGGTTAAAGGTGCGCTGGCCGGAGCAGTTCTGGTCGGCGTGGTGGATACGATGGGGCGCTTTTTGCTGCCCAAACTGTTCGCAATCTTTATGGAGCCGTCGCAGGCTGCAACAGCGGGAACCGCGCTGGCATCCATGCTGATTTATATTGTTATGGCGATCATTCTCACGGTGCGCCCACAGGGATTGTTTGCAGCCAATGGATAATTTCACAATGTTTTCTTCATGCTGCGCAACGGTTTTAAGGCCAGAGAATGTGACATATCAGGAGCTGGCACGATGACACGCGAAACAATGATAAGTCTGGTTTTTGCGCTGGCACTGCCGATCATCGCATTGATTGCCAATCAGATGGGCGAGATATTTTATATCTCACTGGTGACACGTATTGCCATTCTGGCTCTGGCAGCCACAGGGCTTAATCTGGTGCTGGGTCTTGGTGGCATGGTGTCTTTCGGGCATGCGGCATTTTTTGGCATCGGCGGTTATATTACCGGTATTCTGGCCAGCCATGCTGCCGACGGATCGGCGCTGATGAGCTGGCCAATGACGATTTCAGGCAGCGACCAGATGCTGATTATCTGGCCTGTTGCTATGCTGGTTGCCGGTCTTGTCGCGCTGCCAATCGGCATTATCAGCCTGCGCACATCGGGCGTGTATTTCATTATGATTACACTGGCTTTCGCGCAGATGATTTATTACTTCGCAATTTCATGGCCGGCCTATGGCGGTGAGGACGGGTTGTCCCTCGCCTTGCGCAATAATTTTCCCGGCGTGAATACGCTCAAACCGCTGAGCTTTTTCCTGATCGCTTACGGCGTTTTGATGGTAGTACTGTTTCTGTTTTCACGCATCCGCAATTCCCGTTTCGGCGCGGCATTGGAAGGTGCGCGGCAGAATGAATTGCGGCTGGCTTCCGTTGGCATTGGCCCCTTGCGTATCAGACTGGTCGCCTTCGTATTGTCCGCGATGATTACGGCACTTGCCGGTGCTTTATTTGTCGATCTCAATCGTTTTGTCAGTCCGTCCATGCTGTCATGGCATATGTCGGGTGAACTGATTGTGCTGATTATTCTTGGCGGCACGGGGCGTTTGTTTGGTCCTCTGATCGGTGCGGTGCTCTATGTGCTGTTTGAATTCGCACTTGGTGGCATGGTTGAACACTGGCAGCTCTTCTTCGGACTGATTTTGCTTGGTGTTGTGATGTTTGCGCGTGGCGGCATTATTGGGCTTGTTGCAGGGAAAATCCGTTATGGCTGAGACTGTTCTCGACATTAAAAACCTGCGTAAGAGCTTTGGCGGGCTGAAAGCGACCGATGATGTCAGTCTGGACTTACGCAAAGGAGAAATCCATGCGCTGATCGGGCCGAACGGAGCCGGAAAATCCACTCTGATCGGGCAGATCGCCGGTACGATTAAGCATGACAGTGGCACAATCCGTTTTGACGGGCAGGACATCGGCTCGCTCGGCGTGACACAGCGTGCGCAGCTGGGGCTGGGGCGGACATTTCAGGTGTCCTCGCTGATGCCGGAATTTTCCGCCTTGCGAAATGTCATGCTGGCTTTGCAGGCATGTCAGGGTTCCAGTTTCCGTTTCTGGAAGCCGGTAATGCAGGATGCGGCTTTAAAAGATGAGGCCGCTGCCATTCTGGATCGTGTTCATCTCGGATCACGGATGCTGGTGTCCAGCGCCGAACTTTCCCATGGTGAACGCCGCCAGCTTGAAATTGCAATTGCATTGGCTCTGCGCTCCAAAGCACTGTTGCTGGATGAACCGATGGCCGGAATGGGGCCTGAAGGCTCAAAGCAGTTGACGGCATTTCTGGACAAGTTGCGCCATGAAGTGCCGGTGCTGCTGGTTGAGCATGATATGGATGCGGTTTTTGCTTTGGCCGACCGGATTTCCGTTCTGGTTTATGGCCGCGTGGTCGCGACCGGCACTGTGGCTGAAATCCGCAGCAATGCATTGGTCCGTGAAGCCTATCTCGGGGAGGCGGTTTGATGTTGCTGGAACTCAATCAGGTAGAGACATTCTACGGCGCTTCACAGGCACTTTTCGGCATTGATCTGTATGTGGAAAAAGGTGAGGTCGTCGCGCTTATGGGGCGCAACGGCATGGGTAAAACCACCACTATCCGTTCGGTTTTCGGACTGACTCCACTACGTCAGGGTAAAGTCAGCTTCATGGGGCGCAATATTTCGGCGATGCAGCCCTATCGTATTGCGCGGCTGGGGCTGGGGCTGGTGCCGGAAGGACGGCGTTGTTTTCCAAATCTGACGGTTACGGAAAATCTGCTGGCTTCTGCCCGCAAAGGGGAATGGACGCTAGAGGCGGTGAATGAGCTGTTTCCCCGACTGAAAGAACGCAGCCAGCAACAGGCGAATACTTTGTCGGGTGGTGAACAACAGATGCTGGCGGTTGGTCGGGCGCTGATGACCAATCCGGAATTGATCGTGCTGGATGAGGCGACCGAAGGCCTTGCGCCGGTGATCCGGCTGGAAATCTGGAAGGCTGTGCGGGAACTGAAACGGCGTGGTCAGTCCATTCTGGTCGTCGATAAAACGCTGTCGGAATTACTGCCGGTAGCGGATCGTTGTGTTGTGCTGGAGCGTGGACGCACAGTCTGGCAAGGCACATCCGGTGAAATGACGGCCGATATTCAGGACAGATATCTCGGCGTGTAATTTGTAGTGCAAGAACGGGTCTCTCCCCGAACATATTCGTTCAGGGAGAGACAGGTAAAATCTGTCAGCCGGTGAAAATACAGTTTAAAGCAGTTTAGCGATCATATTCATCGTGACGCCGGTTCCAGACATATGGCTCCGTCTGCGGCCATCCGGCGGGTGAATCTTCCCAAAACTCCTGACGACCATAAGGGGTCAGATCCAGATAGGTCCAAAGACTGCCGAGATACTCAACCCCGCGTGCGCCGTTAAAATAGGTGCGGTAGATATTCTCGCCATCGCGCAGGAAAACACTGACACCATGTATTTCCTGCATGATGTCCGGCGTGGCCGGATCACTCCGTGTAGCGCCCATATCCTGATTAAAATCGCTATGCTGCGAGGAGTACCAGTTCGGATACTGCCAGCCCATACGCTTCTGATAGTTTTGCAATTTTTCCAGCGGGGCGCGTGAGATGAGTACGAGCGATGTATCCCGTGCATTAAGATGTGCGGGATGGGTCATTGCATCCACAACCCATGAGCAGCCGTCGCACCCCGCCCGCCATTCGGGTGCAAACATAAAGTGATAGACAATCAGCTGCCGACGCCCCTCGAAGAGATCTGCCAGACTGACTTCTCCCGATGGACCGGTAAAGGAATATGGCTTGTCGATTTTAACCATCGGCAGACGCCGGCGTTGTGCATTCAGCTGGTCGCGCGCGCGGGTAAAGACTTTTTCCCTATCGATTTGCTCTTCGAGTGCGGTTTGCCATTCATTCATCGAAACAATTTCAGGCAGCATTGCAATAAGCTCCTATTGTTGATGGTATCGCTTAAAATCATTCTCTGATGCTTGTAAGACAGGGCTGACGGCTCTGTCTTACAAGCATCAGAGATCAGGACGTCTGTTGTACCGGAAATGCGGATGGTTCACCACTTTCTTAACAAAGATGGTGTTGGCACCGGAGAATCCGGCTCAATATTCCGGCTGTTAAACAGCCTTATTGAGCACGCTGCTCTGTTTTCTGGAGTTCATTAATGTTCTGCAATAGCGCAAGAGTGGCCGTTCTACGAACCAATATAGCAAACATCCGGCAATAATCGTTGCGCTGAAGACCGCGAGGTAAATCAAATACGGGCTCAATGGGATATATGCAGATATTTTAATCATCACTTTAGCGATCAGGCCGAGAAATGCCAGATGCGTCAGGTATATCGTGTAGGAAGCATCACCGATGAGGCTGAGAATTTTAAATCTCGTAGTCCCGAACCCGCTTCTCTCATAGGACATTGCACCTAAAATGAGCAGACCGAAGCTGACAGCATAAATGATCTGGAGATACTGATAGCTGATACCGCGGCTTTCCAGAATATAGACGAGAATAAACAAGGCAAGACCGGTCAGAAAAGCCGGTTTCAGATTGATATTCGTGAAACGATGAAAGGCATAAAAAGCTGCCATTCCGATAAGAAAATTAAAATTTAGCGGGGAAAAATAAGTGGTTAAAGCCGATCTTGAGCCTTCTTCGGCATATTGAAACACTATGCCACCGGTCATCAGCCATGCAGCCAAGATAACTATACCGAATGTTCTGTTCAGAATAAGTGTTGCAAAAATCAGGTAAAATGCAAGTTCGTGAATGAGCGTCCACGCGGGTGTGATCGGTAGTTCGAAACTATCGAGGCGAATTAAAAATATTGTCGATATCCAGTTGCTGAAACTTTCCGGCACAATGCTTGCGCTGCCAAATCCCAGCGCCACCAAACCGCAGAAAATCGCTGTATACAGCCAATAGACGGGAAAAAGTCGTGTGAAACGTTTCAGCAGATATTCCGGGGCACGCTCCGGCTGATTGATATCTTTGTAATGTGCAAAAACAATAATAAAGCCCGAAAGGACGAAAAAAAATCTACGCCTAAATTCCCGCGATGCGTAAAATTTAAAAAAACCGCATCATTAAGGTAGCGGGAACTACCGAGCAGCAGAGACAGATGGAAAGCAACAACAGCCATCGCAGCCAAACCACGACCTTGCTGCAAAGACTTACGCTGAAGCTGCGTACTCATAGAGAATCCTCAAAACGGAAAAATTTTTACGTTCTGAGATATCTTTTATAGTAAAAACAGGATTATGAAGAGTTTTTCAAAGTTCGTATGAAATGTTTATCTCCTGAATTTTATGTGAATACTTGTTCTCCATGTAAATTTAAGCAGTTAATTAATATTAGAATGTCTTAACTATGCATTCATTTAGTAAAATCTCGAACCGGAACATCAGGCAAGAGAGCGACTAGCGGCTTTTAAAGCGATCCTGTGCTGTCAGCCTGATGGATAGCGGTTCAGCATCTTTCCAGCGATAGATTTCCGTTTGAAGATAGTGCAACTCGTCGGCATAGTTGTCTTCGTCAACTTCAACCCACCACGCTTTGGGGCGACCGTCATTACCGTCTGACCACCGGTAGCCCCGTTTTTTCAGATGATCTTTCATGTCAAAGGGGCTGTTTTCCGCGTAAATTCTGACACGGGCTTTGCGGCTGGATTTGAGCAGCTCAGTGAAAGGAACAGTTGCGTCCGCCCCTGCAGTCCGGATCAATACTTCCAGTAATGCGTGGCAATCATCTGTCGCGCGGTGTCCGTTATGAAACAGCCCGCTCTGGCCAACCAGATAGCCCAGTTTGCTGCCTTCAAAACCAAACCCTGACCACTGCACTTCCGCAACGGAACATGCCCATGCTTTGGATGCGAATAATGGGGACAATTTCTCACAGAACGGTCTGTCAAATCCGGCATTATGAGCAATGATGAGATCGGCAGGTTCGATCATCGCTTCCAGCGACCGGAGGTCAAGTGTCTGACCCTGCACCATTGCATCAGTAATGCCGGTCAGCCGTGTAATCTCCGCCGGAATTGGAATTGTTGGCTGCTGCATTCCGCTGAAGACGCCAACCACATCACCAAAAGCACCTTCATCATTATAGGTAAAGGCAACGGCACCAACCTCGATGATCTGGTCGGTCACATGGCTCAGTCCGGTTGTTTCCGTATCAATAAGAACAGCAAGCCGCTCAAACGGACTGTCCTCCCGCCTGACAACCGGGCGTGGTGTCAGCTTGCGCAGAATACGGAACCGTCCTGTTTCTTCCAGTTGTTGCGCTAAAGCCTCCTCATTATCCGGCACAGATTTGCGGGTGTTGGCAACCGACGGCACGTCAACCGGATGGCTGGTTTTCGTGTCAAACATATCAAACTGGACTGATTTTAAATTCATACCGCAAATCTTACTACTGAGACTTTAGAGCATAATTCCTTAAACCTGGATCAGTTTAAGGTAAAATAATGCTCTAATTTTAAAGTGTTAGAGCGTCCTTTGTGTGCCAAGTCTGGCACATGGCGCTCTAGAATGCGCATATTCTAATTAATCTTGGCAATTAAAGTCAAAGTCCATTTGCCAGACAGGGATGCCGGTGTTTTTTTAAAAGAAGCCTGACTGAGACTAGACGTAATACATAGCTCAGTTCACTGCTGTGAGAACTGAGATTTCCACAGAATGCAGTGCATTGACGATATTGCATAGCTGCTATGCAAAAATGAAGGACATTGGAAAGCCGGCAAAATTTCGATCTAACTTATTGTTTTAATTATATTTATTGAAATTTTATGTGGCGATAGTTAAAACCTATCAATTTTATATGATTAATTGACTTTATAAATTGCGCCTTAGCCTCTATACGGAGCCCAGACAACATTCTGACAGGAGTGCACAATGGCAACCGTAAACACACAGATCAAACCTTTTATCGCGCAGGCTTACCGTCAGGGTAAATTCATCTCCGTGACTGAAGAAGACGTATTGGGCAAATGGGCCGTATTTTTCTTCTATCCTGCTGACTTTACCTTCGTATGCCCGACCGAATTGGGTGACCTTGCAGATCATTATGAAGAACTGCAGAAAATGGGTGTTGAGGTTTATTCGGTTTCTACCGATACGCATTTCACACACAAAGCCTGGCACGATTCATCCGACACAATCGGCAAGATCAACTACACCATGCTCGGCGACCCGAGCGGTGTTGTAACCAATAATTTCGGTGTTATGCGCGAAGGTCAGGGTCTTGCAGACCGCGCAACTTTCATCGTTGATCCGGACGGTATCATTCAGGCCATGGAAATCACTGCTGAAGGCATTGGCCGTGATGCTTCTGATCTCGTGCGCAAGATCAAAGCTGCTCAGTATGTGCGTTCGCATCCGGGTGAAGTTTGCCCTGCAAAATGGCAGGAAGGCGAAGCGACCCTTGCTCCTTCGCTCGATCTCGTCGGCAAAATCTGACGTACCGTAAATAATAAAACGGGCGGCTGTTTCCGCAGCTGCCCGATTATCTGTGACAGTTTAGCAAGAGGAACACAGTATGCTCGATACGAACTTGAAAACCCAGCTGAAGGGCTATCTGGAACGTCTGGTGCGGCCGGTTGAAATCATCGCCTATGCCGGAGATGATGCTAAATCGCGCGAACTGCTGCAACTTCTTGAACAAATCCGCGAACAGTCGGACAAGATCACGATTAAGCGCGGCGATGTGGCCGGTGCGCGTGTGCCGGCCTTCGCACTGACCTCACCGGGTGAAGATATTCATCTGGTTTTTGCCGGTCTTCCGCTTGGTCATGAATTTACCTCTCTGGTGCTGGCTCTTTTGCAGGCCGGTGGTTACCCGCCAAAGGTTGAGCAGGCACTGATTGACCAAATTCGTGGCATCAAGGGTAATTTCCGTTTCGAAACATATTACTCACTTTCCTGCCAGAACTGCCCTGATGTTGTGCAGGCGCTGAATCTGATGGCTGTACTTAATCCTTGTATTGAACATGTCGCTATCGACGGTGCGCTGTTTCAGGATGAAGTTGCCGAGCGTCAGGTCATGTCCGTCCCGTCCATTTTCCTGAACGGCGAGGCTTTCGGTTCCGGCCGTATGGGCGCTGAAGAAATTCTGGCGAAGATCGACACCGGCGCAGGTGAACGTGCTGCCGAGGCGATTAACGCACAGGCACCTTTTGATGTACTGGTTGTGGGTGGCGGTCCTGCCGGTGCAGCGGCAGCAGTTTATGCCGCGCGCAAAGGCATCCGTACCGGTGTTGTTGCTGACCGTTTTGGCGGTCAGGTGCTGGATACAATGTCGATTGAGAATTTCATTTCGGTTACCCATACAGAAGGGCCAAAACTGGCCCGCGCTCTGGAAGCGCATGTGCGTGATTATGATGCCGAGATCATCAATGGTCAGCAGGCTGTTAAGCTGGAACGGATTTCTGAAGGCTTTAAGGTGACGCTGGCTTCGGGCGCATCCCTTACCAGTACTTCTGTTGTGTTGTCGACCGGTGCACGCTGGCGCAAAATGGGCGTGCCGGGTGAACAGCAATATATCAATAAGGGCGTTGCTTTCTGCCCGCATTGCGATGGACCGTTGTTTAAAGGCAAGCGCATTGCCGTGATTGGCGGCGGTAACTCCGGTGTGGAAGCCGCGATTGATCTGGCTGGTCTGGTCAGTCACGTAACGCTTATCGAATTTGACAAGGCACTTCGCGCTGATGAGGTGCTGCAACGCAAACTGAAAAGCCTGCCGAATGTGACTGTTCTCACATCGGCCAAAACCACAGAAGTGACCGGCGACGGCAAGCGTGTCACCGGCCTGACTTATGAAGACCGGATCAGCGGTGAAACCCGTTCGCTCACACTGGAAGGCATTTTTGTGCAGATCGGCCTTGTGCCGAATACTGAATGGCTGAGGGATACAGTGTCGCTGAATGCCCGCGGTGAAATCATCACGGATCTATACGGTGCAACATCGGTTCCGGGTGTCTTCGCGGCAGGTGATTGTACAACTGCACCTTATAAGCAGATTGTGATTGCGATGGGCGAAGGAGCACGGGCATCGCTTGCAGCTTTTGACTATCTGATCCGTCTGCCTGCTGAGGAGCAGGCGGCTTAATGCGCGGTCTCGCATGAACCTCCGCGAGCTCGAATATTTGGTTGCGCTGGCTGAACAGCGCAACTTTCATCGTGCGGCTGAAGTCTGCAATGCCAGCCAGCCGACCCTTTCTGCGCAGATCCGTAAGCTCGAAGAAGAGCTGGGCGTTACATTATTTGAGCGCTCATCACGCGGACTTATTCTGACGCAAGCCGGTGAAGCAGCAGTCAGACGCGCACGCATAATACTTCATGAAGTGACGCAATTGCGCGACGAAGCTGCGGGACATTGTGCCGATGGTACACGGCGCTTGCATCTGGGTGTATTCCCGACACTCGGTCCCTATCTTTTGCCGCATATTGTGCCGCAATTTATGCGTCATTTTCCGTCCATGGAAATTTTACTGACGGAAGAAAAAAGCACCATCTTATTGCAGCGGCTGATCGACGGGCAGATTGATGCCGCATTGCTGGCATTGCCGGTTGAAGACCCGCAGGTCACCGGACAAAAACTATTCTGTGAGCCTTTCCATCTGGCCGTACCTTCCGGTCATGTTCTGGCGGGACAAGACCGCTTATCGGCAGATGCACTTTCCGGTCAGCGTCTGATGCTGCTCGAAGAGGGGCATTGTCTGCGCGATCAGGCGCTTACATTGTGCCGGCGTTATGGTGCACATGAATATGACGGTTTTCGCGGTACCAGCCTCGAGACTTTACGGCAGATGGTTGTGGCGGGTATGGGGCTTACTTTATTGCCGCAACTGGCTTGTATCGGAGCCAATGCGCAAAATCACATCGCTTTTTTACCGCTTGAGGCCGATGGGTTTCAGAGAAATATTGGTCTTTACTGGCGCAGATCAAGTAATTCCGGTGAGTTGATGGAAAAACTCTCATCCATCATAGCCGGTGTTGTCGCTGAACTTATGCCGCAACAGGGCTGAGATGGGCTGAACATATTGCGCTTCAGCAGAATCATTTCGCGTCAGTGAATATGCGCTTGTGTGAAAAACTGAGAACATCGCGCGTGCGTTGAAGTTCTGTGTGTGTCCATAAAGCCGGTTCAGACAGGTTTCGACACAGTGGCATTGCTCGCAAAGTATTAACAATAATAACAATGCGTTACATATAATGCGCTGTACTTGCCCGTAAACCTTAATAGCTGCTTGTGCAGACTTGGCTAAGCTCTGGTCTTCAATACATTGAGATGCAGAGAATGGCGCTTGCACATGGAAAATATTTCATTAATAATTTGACATTCGCAATCTGTATATCTTGTTGCCGTATCGCATTATGAAATTTATCTATGACAGAAAATGCATACATTTTGCTGAGTATTTTTATAATAAACGACAATATACTTTATTAGACTTTAGTTTGACTGCAACTTGGAGTGCAACAGAAAAACAGCATCATAATTCAATATAAATCGGCTTGCTATGGGAGGAAATGGTTTGAGCGCGATAATATTTATACTTGTCGGCCTTGCCGCATTTGCAGGGGGCTATTTCGTTTATTCGAAATACATTGCTGAACGCATCTATGCACTTGATCCGGAATATAAAACACCCGCTCATGCCATGAAAGATGGCGTAGATTATGTGCCAACCAACAAGTTTGTGCTGTGGGGGCACCATTTTACTTCTGTTGCCGGCGCAGCACCTATCGTTGGTCCTGCCATTGCGGTGATCTGGGGTTGGGCACCGGCCTTTATCTGGGTTGTGCTCGGTACTGTTTTCTTTGCAGGTGTTCATGATTTCGGTGCGCTATGGGCAAGTGTCCGCAACCGCGGCCGCTCAATCGGTGCACTTACGGAGAATGTTCTTGGCACCCGTGCCCGCTCCATTTTCATGACTGTTATTTTCCTGCTGCTGCTGATGGTCAACGCCGTTTTCGCAGTGGTCATTGCAGGCCTGCTGATTAATTTCCCGACATCGGTGATCCCGATCTGGGGCGCAATTGCTGTGGCAATCGTTATCGGGCAGCTGATTTATCGCCATGGCGTCGGGCTGCTGTGGCCGTCCGTGATTGGCGTGATCGTGCTTTATGCGCTGATCTTTGTCGGACAGGCTTATCCGATTACTTTGCCGGAATCCTTTCTCGGCATGAGCCCGATGGTGCAGTGGATTCTCTATCTCTTCATCTATGCGGGTATTGCATCGCAATTGCCGGTCTGGGTTCTTCTCCAGCCGCGCGATTATATTAACGGGCTTCAGCTCTTTGTCGGGTTGTTGCTGCTCTATGGTGCAACTCTGATTGCGCAGCCGCAGATCGTGGTACCGGCATTCAATCCGGATGTTCCGGCAGGAACACCGAGCATTGTGCCACTGTTGTTCGTGACCATCGCCTGCGGTGCCATTTCCGGCTTCCATGGTCTGGTCTCGTCGGGTACATCATCCAAACAGCTCGACAAGGAAACCGATGCCCGTTTCGTCGGTTATTTCGGCGCTGTCGGTGAGGGCATGCTTGCGCTCGCTGCGATTATCGCCTGTACGGCTGGTTTTGCATCTTATGAAGCCTGGCAGGGCGTATATACGCAGTTCTCTGCCGGTGGTGTGAAAGCCTTTGTTGAAGGTGGTGCAAATATCTTGTCAGCAGGCACGGGGCTTGGTGTCGGTATTGCCGCAACTATCCTGACTGTTATGGCCGCATTGTTCGCCGGAACAACGATGGATACAGGTCTGCGTCTGCAGCGCTATGTTATTCAGGAAGTCGGCGAAATCACCAATATCAAACCATTGCAGGGCGGTACAGTTGCGACTCTGGTCGCGCTTGCAAGCTGTCTTGCTCTTGCCTTTGGTGCGGGTACAGGCGGTAGCGGCGGTATGCTGATCTGGCCGTTGTTCGGTACAACTAACCAGTTGCTCGCCGGACTGACACTTGCGATTGTTGCAGTGATGTTGCTGCGTATGAAGCGTCCGGTTCTGCCGGTTCTGATCCCGCTGGCCTTTGTGCTGGTCATGGCGATCCTTGCGCTTTTCATACAGCTCGGAACATTCTTTGCGAATAAACAATGGTTGCTGTTCGGGCTGGGACTGGTTGTGCTTGGTGCAGCGCTCTTTGTTGCGCTGGAGGCAATCCGGACAATGCGCAGGGAATATAGCGCGCAAGCGGCTGCCGGACTGGCGGATTGACCTGATGTCCAGACGGCTGAATAAAGAAAAACTGGCGGCGCTGTTCAGCGCCGTCTCTCAAGGTCTGGGGGAGTTCTATGCTGCGCCCTACAGACGCACTTTTGCAAAAGCCAGACGTGAGGAGGACGATCTTTTCATGATGCTCGTTTTTTCGGAAAGTCTGGGTATCCCTAATCCCGCTACCTATTACACTCTGGAACTGATGCCCGAGCTCTATGACCGTTTTCACGACTGGCACGTCAGAATGGGTATGGAACACTCGCCACTTGATGGTTTCCGATGCTGCTGAATATTTTGAAAGATCGCAGGGTTCTGTTTTTTGGTGGCAAGGGCGGGGTCGGGAAGACGACGCTTGCCAGTGCAACAGCCGCAGGACTTGCTCAGCAAGGTCGCCGCATATTGGTGGTTTCGACCGATCCTGCACATAATCTCGGTCATTTGTGGGAACGTGAGATTGGTGCCAAGCCGGTTTCGCTGATGGCCGGTCTGGATGGTATTGAACTTGATCCAGGCAGCACTGTCGATGAGCATCTTAAAACAGTCGAAAATTCACTGCGAAAACTGATGCCGGAAAGGTTGCATAAGGAAGTCAAACGCCATCTGGAGCAGGCGCGTGAAGCACCGGGCATGGTTGAGGCGGCATTACTGGAGCGAACTGCCGTGACTTTGGAAACAGGGCTTGCGCACTATGACACAGTTATTTTTGACACCGCGCCAACCGGACATACGACCAGACTTCTCGAATTACCGGAACTGATGGCGGCATGGACGGACGGCTTGCTCAAGAACCGCGAACGCTCGGGCAATTTCACCCGTGCGCTTGGCCAGTTTAAAGCCGTTGATGTCGATAATGATGTTGCCAGTAACCTTTTTGCGGATGAACCAACGCGCGATCATGAAATGCGGGCGGTTTTGATACGACGGCAGGATCGTTTTCGTAAGTTGCGTGAAATCCTGACAGATAGTGAAACAACAGCCTTCATGATTGTTCTGACCGCTGAGCGGTTACCGGTTCTCGAAACGATCGAGCTTTGTCAGCGTTTGCATGATTTGCAGGTATCTGTCGGCGGTCTTTTTGTGAACCGTCGTTCACCGCGGGGCGAAAGTGCATTGCTCGATCAGCGTGCAAAGAATGAAGATGAGCATCTGGCGAAATTAATCAAAGCGTTGCAGCCCAAAGTGCCGGAGATTAAACAAATTCCTCTGTCTGCCAATGAGATCATCGGCGGGCAGGAGCTTGTGCATTTTTCCTCCGCCTATCTCGGCTGATTTTTAAAAATGACAGGATATGCTCAAACTGGCTCTGTTGCAAAAAATATAGTTGTCAAGGAAAGCCCCTCGTTCTCTGCTGTCAAGCGGTCTGACCTTGTAGATTCTGGGCGAGC
>NZ_ANNO01000054.1:0-3227 GCF_000409565.1 Pseudochrobactrum sp. AO18b | reverse complement strand
CCGGTGGACTGATTCCCCCGCGAAGGCGCTTCACACTTTTCGGGATACGCTATAATTCCCCCGCTGCAATTGCAGGTAAATTTCCGAGAGCATTCTCAATCAGCGGACGAATAGCGCTGTGCAAAATGTCCTGATTTTCGGTTTGTACCATAATCACATCGGGCAGTTTTAAAGCACCAACCAGCCCTTCCGCCTGAAACTGACTGCATAGCTGAGTAAAAACAGCCTGATTAGAAGTGAACGGCCCTGTCAGATAGACTCTGTCCGGAAACAGAATACGGCACATATTGCCCAGCGCCCGCGCCACAAGACGGATTGCCAGCTGCATATCAGCATGGTCTGCAAGTGATGCATCCTGCAAATATCCACCGATATCCTGCTCTTGGCCCAAACTTGTCAGCTCATCCAACCCCAATTGCTGCAATAAGACCGGCAGGGCAACGGCTGTTTCCAGACAACCTCGGTTTCCGCAACCGCAAGGGCGATCCTGCAATGTATCAAAACGCCAATGGCCGATCTCACCGAAAGGCCCCTGATGGGCAATGCTGGCAACATCGCGGGAACAATAAGCAAGTCCGATCCCCCAGCCCCAATGCAATAATGCGGCGGTATTGACCGGCGCAGTCTCTGCTTTGAAATGCACATCCAGCTCGATATCCAGTTGGCGGAACAAACAGACAAGCGGCGTAACAGGGTTCAAG
Organism: Pseudochrobactrum sp. AO18b; assembly: GCF_000409565.1. Taxonomy (NCBI): domain Bacteria; kingdom Pseudomonadati; phylum Pseudomonadota; class Alphaproteobacteria; order Hyphomicrobiales; family Brucellaceae; genus Pseudochrobactrum; species Pseudochrobactrum sp. AO18b. The sequence continues at coordinate 2,526 of NZ_ANNO01000054.1, read as the reverse complement.
GCTTCAGCGAGATTAAAGTCCCGCACCTGCGGCCAGCGGGACGTAATCAGCCAGACCCGTTTTTTAACATCGACAATACCAGCCACGAGAATTGTCGTGCCGACATGCACCATCATATCCGGTTGCGAAGCCCGCAATGCCTGTATCATTTGCTGCAGAAAAACCGTCATCTGCTGATTATCCGCATCATCATTCAAACGCTTGGTCTGCGAGGTAATAATATTCCCCTGCAAGTCCAGTAAAGCGCCTTCCACCAGATAGCTGGTCATTTTAATAACAGTGAAACCGATCCGCTGTGCGTTCAACCGTACAAGTGTTCCGGGGCGCCCGCGTCCGCGCCTTTCCGCCACGTCTTCCGTTACAAAACCATTATCCAGCAAATCCGCAATAATGCGGGAAGTAGTCATCGACGTCAGATCAAGCGTAGCCGCAAGGCTGGCGCGGGACTGCCCGTCCGCCTCCAGCAGACTGCTGACAACACGGGCACAATCACGTTCATGCGCATCGGAAAAGCGGAGATTCTGAAAATTCTGCATAGCAACTCATCCCATATTATTATTTTGAATAATATTATTCAAAAATAACTTGCAAGCCTAAAATGAAGGTGTATTCTTTTAAGCAGGAGGAGGCAGAGGTCATTGTCAGCTTAAAAAAGCGACCCGACCGGTCAGCCTTAACAATCAGAGCTTTGCAGCCTGCGTCATGCGCGGGAATGCTGATGCTTTGCCTTTTAAAACGGGGAGAGTGGCGTGGAAATACGTGTTTTCGACACGAAACAGCAATTGGGAGAGGCTGCGGCAAAACGTGGTGCGGAAGCCATCAGATCGGCTCTGCGCAACAAGGGGAAAGCCTCAATTATTGTTGCGACCGGTGCCAGCCAGTTTGAAATGCTGGAAGTACTGATCCGCGAACCGGATATTGACTGGTCCAAAGTCACCGCTTTCCATCTGGATGAATATGTCGGCATGAAAAAGAGCCATCCGGCAAGCTTCCGCCGCTATCTCGTTGAGCGTTTTGTTGAGCCCCTCGGCGGTAAAGTAACACTCCATGAAATCAACGCCGAAGATAATCCGGAAGCAGAAACAGTCAGGCTCAGCAAGCTGATCATGGATGAAACCATTGATGTTTGCTTTGCCGGCATCGGCGAAAATTGCCATCTGGCTTTTAATGACCCGCCGGCCGATTTCGAGACCGACAAACCTTATATTATTGTTGATCTGGATGAAGCCTGCCGCCGCCAGCAAATGGGTGAAGGCTGGTTTGCCACGCTGGAAGATGTGCCTGCTCAGGCCATCTCCATGAGCATTAAACAGATTATGAAATCGTCCCTGATCATTCTATCCGTGCCGGATCAACGCAAGGCGCAGGCTGTTAAAAATGCCCTTGAAGGATCAGTAACACCGCTTTATCCGGCATCCATTTTGCAAAATCACAACAACACTGTGGCTTTGCTCGACACACAATCAGCGTCGCTTTTGTCATGCGCACCAAAGGCTTAACCGATATTCAGGTTAACGGCTTTGCCGGTGTTGATTTCAACTCCGGCAAGCTTACCGCATCTGAACTCGACCATGCATTAGAAGCTATGCTCGCGACAGGTGTCACCGCCTGTTTGCCGACGCTGATCACTGCTGCACCGGATGTGTTGCTGCAGCGTATTCAAGTGCTGGATAATGCCATTCAGCATAGCAGACTTGGCCGCCTGATGTGCTTAGGCCTGCATATTGAAGGGCCGTTTCTTAATCCGCAACAGGGTTTTGCCGGATGCCATCCGGCTGGCGTTATGACACCACCATATGCCAGTCTGATTGAGGAGCTACAGGCTCGGGTCACCACACCGATCCTGCTGGTGACGCTGGCTCCGGAACTCTCCGGTTCTGAAGAATTCATTGCAGCAATGAAGGCCCGCAATATTCTCACGGCCATCGGTCATTCTGATTGTAACTTTGAGACTGCAGCTCATGCAGCCTCGGCCGGAGCCAACCTTTCCACCCATCTCGGCAATGGTCTGCCGCAACATATGCCAAAGCTGGATAATCCGCTGTTTGCCCAGCTGGCCGAAGACCGCCTCACCGCCTGCTTCATTGCCGACGGATTTCATATTCCGCCGCAAGCGCTCAAAGTAATGATACGGGCGAAGGGGATTTCGCGCTCCGTCTTGGTAACCGATGCGGTTTCAGCAGCAGCGGCGGAGACAGGATTTTATCATTTCGCGGATATGCGGATTGAGCGCCATGACAATGGCATGGTCAAAAATCCGAATGGTGCCGGTCTCGCCGGTTCAACGCTGTGTCTCGATCAGGCTGTACGCAATCTTGTGGCATGGGGCATTGCCTCCTTTGATGAAGCAGTGCGCATGGCATCCGGTAATGTTGAGGCACTTATGGCACCCGTCCTCGCTGCCCGCGGCATAAAACAGCCTGTGAGTTTCATCGAATGGACATCTGATCTGTTTATACGGAAAGCAACCTTTCCGGAGCATGACGCATAAGCATCAAAACCGCTTTACCTATAAAAATAAAAAGG
>NZ_ANNO01000053.1:0-19693 GCF_000409565.1 Pseudochrobactrum sp. AO18b | reverse complement strand
GGCCTGCCAAACCGGTCGAAGTGAAGCTGATGGATGTCGGCGGGGCTTTGTCGCTCGTACAGCCTGCGCTTGAACTTTATGCCGAGCGCAATCCGGATAAGGTTTCCCGTATTGTGTTCCTGAAAGCACCGGTGACGGAGCTCGCCGGTAAACTCAAAGTGCAGCAAAAGAGTAACCGCGTTGATATTGATCTTGTGCTGACCGGCAGTGACGGACTGGCAGCCGGTCTGGTAGAAGATACATGGATGCAAATCCTGCCGGAATTTAACGAAACTTTCCCTGATATTGAGGCCAATTACGAGCCTGCAGCCCTGAACCTGCATAAAATTCAGGGTGCCGGTTACGGTGTGGTTGTCACCTATTACCCTTCGGGGCCCCTGCTCGAATATGCACCGGAGCGTGTGGCAAAAGCACCGGAAAGCGCTGAAGAACTGCTGGCCTGGGCAAAAGAAAATCCGGGACGTTTCCTCTATGCCCGTCCGACAAATTCAGGCCCTGCCCGCACCTTCATGATGGGGCTGCCTTATATTCTCGGTGATAAAGACCCGACCGATCCGATCAACGGCTGGGAGAAGACATGGAACTATCTCGCGGAACTCGGCGATTATATTGATTATTATCCGGCGGGTACCGGCGCAACGATGAAAGAATTCGGCGAAGGTTCACGCGATATTATCGTGACCACCACCGGCTGGGACATTAATCCGCGCGCAGTCGGCATTGTGCCGGAAACAGCCAAAATCTCCACACTGAAAGGTTTCCACTGGGTTTCTGATGCCTTCTTCATGTGCATTCCGAAAGGCGTGAAAGAGGATGTTCTGGCGGTGACGCTGGATATTATGGCCTTCCTGCTCACACCGGAAGCACAGGCCTTTGCCTATAATGAAGGCTCGCTCTATCCGGGACCTGCGGTGAAAAATGTGCCGCTATCCATGGCACCGCAGCATAGTCAGGATATTATCAAGCAATTCGGACGTCCTGAATATGATGACCTGATTGCCAATAATCCGATTGAGCTGCCGCTGAAACCGGAAAAAATGGTGCAGGCTTTCCGCAAGTGGGATGAGCTGGTCGGCGCACGCAAATCATAACCATTACACCTTCACCCCCAGACTGCGGAGCCTGCAGCCTTGTGTGTCTATTCGATATACAGCGCTCTAAAGCTCTGCATTTTTTCCGGTTAAAGCGGATAGCATTATGACACAGATCCCGCAGGTTGCTCTTATCGGTGCCGGTTATCGCGGCAATGCCTATGGCGATATCGCGCTGAAAAACCCGCATCTTATGAAATTTGCCGCCGTCTGCGATATCAGACCGGATGCGGTTGCTGCATTTGCCAGCAAGCATGGCATTGCACCGGAAAACTGCTTTTCAGACAGTATCACCATGCTCAACGCGCTCAAAAACATTGATGCAGTTGTCGTCGCTAATCTCGACAAGGATCATGAAGCTGTTGCCGTTGCCGCTCTTGAGCGCAAATTCAATGTGCTGCTGGAAAAGCCGATGGCTTCCACGGTTGAAGCCTGTCAGCGCATGGCGGAAGCCGCCGATCGTAACCAGCGTTTTCTGATGATCTGCCATGTGCTGCGCTACACACCGTTTTTTGCCAAAATCAAAGAGCTGATTGAGAACCGGATTTTCGGGACAGTGCAAAGTATTCGTGCTTCCGAAAATATCGGTTATCATCATCATTCGCATAGTTATGTGCGCGGCAATTTCCGGCGCTTAGAAGACGGCAGTCCACTGATACTGGCGAAATGCAGCCATGATATGGATATTCTGCACTGGCTGACGGATGAAACGCCTTTACGTATTTCCAGTTTCGGCAGCCTGAAACAATTTACTCCGGAGAACGCCCCGCAAGGCGCTGCGGAACGTTGTCTCGATGGCTGTCTGGTGGAAATGACATGCCCCTATTCCGCACGCCGGATTTATCTGGGAGACCATACCGGCTGGCCGGTATCGATGATTTCCGTTGACACCAGTCTTGAGGCACGCACAAAGGCGATCCGTAACGGGCCTTATGGCCGCTGCGTTTATCACAGTGACAATACGGTAGTTGACCGGCAGATTGTCGGTATTGAATTTACCAATAATATTACAGCCAGTTTTGAAGTTCATGCCTTCAACAAGCGCACCGAACGCCATATTCATATCGGCGGCAGCGAGGGAGAACTGACCGGCTGTTTTGAAGACGGCTGTCTGGTGATTAAATTCTTTGATGACCGGCCGGATATCACAATTCAGATTGAAACACTTGCCGGTGATCATATGGGCGGCGATCTGCGATTGATGGAAGATTTCGCCACTGCGCTACGTGCTCCTTATGGACATGAAATCAGAACCGCTGCTCAAAAATCAGTCACAAGTCATCTGATGGCGCTGACTGCAGAACAGGCCAGAGTGAGCAAACAGGTCATTGAGTTGTGAACTCCGCATGTGCTTGATCGCGCGAGGATAATAAATTCAGATCATAATTATCTATGTTACATGAAGCATGTATTCCGGCATTGTATCGTGCGGAATTATTGCGGAGAAAGCATGATGATTTGCAGAGTGATCAGTATCAGCCGGATCAAAAAAGAAGCTGTGCGCTTATCGGTGCTGTTACTGTCGGTTTTCACAATAACTCATTCTGCTCTATCCCAAAATTTACCTCCCTATCAGGAACTGAGTACCAGACACGTATGCGAAGCCACACCCGTGATGACTGCTCCGGGAAAATCCCCTGCCCGTATGCTAAAATCAGGCGAAGAGGTTCGGATAAAGGACGTCACCTTCGGGGCAGATAATCTGCCCTATTTTGCAGTCGACTATACAACAGGAACAGGCCTGCAACGTGCGACAGGTTTTGTGCCTGTAGAAAAAATCAGTAATTTTTGCGGTTTCACTAAACGTTCTGACGGCGGGCACAATTTTCTGGCTCCTCCTAATACCTGTCATCTGATCGCGGTTAAAACAGACACGCTAACAGCTTTAAACAAGCAAGCGGTTGCTCTGAAAGAATATCGCCCGTCCATGGCCGCTTACCGATTGGCTGACGGTCAATATGCGCTTTCTCTTGGCCTGCTGAATATTCGGGCGAGCGGGAATATTATGGGGCGCGCCAGTAATCTTCCTGAAAACAGCGAATGCTCAACTGGAACCGAATTCATTGAAGCATTAGTAAAAAATGAAAAGGAATTTTCAGACGGAGAATACGGAAATTTTGCATCCGCCTCTGAACGTCTTGCCGCCGCCCGCAATTTGATGGGACAGGCAGGAAATGCGACTGATCTTAAGAAAGCCTGCGATCTGGGTTTGAACGAAGCCTGCAGCCGTTATGCTGAAGCGATCTACAATATAGAAGATCCGGACGGCACTTTACCCGCAAAGGTTACACATTACGCTCTGATGGGCTGTATGGGGGGAGACATACGCGGCTGTCAGCTGGCGATCAACCGCTCAGACAATACATTGGAGAATGCGCAGTTTCGCGCGGTCGAGGGCGGCACCGGCAATGCTGAAGATCTTGTACTGCCTGAACTTGCCAAGCCGGGCTGCGACGCACGTCAGGCTGTGAGCTGCATTCTGCTTGCCCGCGGCACCGCAACTTATACAAAGCCTACGCTTGCAGAGGCCGCATCAAACTTTACCGCGAAACTCACAGCATGCAGATCCGGTATTGCATGGGCTTGTGAAGAAGTTCCTGATGCCTTCGGATATGTCGTGCAAGCCCGTGGTGAATATACATCTGCAACAGCCGACGAGAATTATTCACTCGGATCATTGACCGAAGAAATTTGTACGCCCGGCCCGCCACAACCCAATAGTGTGCACTGTAAACCTGCTTATTATAAATATCGAGATTTTCTGCAGGCAAACAAAACGCCGCCACTCACGGATACAAGAATTGCAAAAGCAAAAGGTTTGCTTGAACGCGGCTGTATCGCGGGAGATCCGGCGGCCTGTGCAGTACAAACCAAACTAGCTGATCACTGGTCTGCTGAAGACCGGAATATAGCAGCTGCCAGAGCAACTAAGTTGTGTGCCGGACAGTCTGACAAGGACAGCATTTGTGACAGTCTTAGTGTTGCGCTTGATCCAAATCTCGAAACGGCAAAACCTGCCCAGCGCACACTCTACGATACGCTTGTTATGACATGCATGACAGACAAAACGTCCAACGGTCCGCAGGCGTGCAGCTCTGCGATATCTGCCTATGCTTCTCTGGAAAGCACGGATCAGGTACACAGTATTGAAACGATGCTGGCGAATGCGTGTAATAATGAAAATATCAATGGCTGTCAGACATTAGCATCGCTTATAGCTACAAAAGCGCAAAATAATCCGGAGATAAATCAGTCACCTGAAGAGGACAAAAACGTCACTCTGTTGTCCGTGCTGCGTACCGGTTGTCGCTTTGATGACAACCCTGCCAGTACTTGCCTCTCACTGGCGAATGCTCTGGATTCCGCCGGTGAAGTTAACGCCGCGATGGATGTCTACACCAAAGCGTGCGGATATCAGGCTACTCACGCCAGCGAAAAACTTGCGGATGTGCGTATTTGCTATGATGCGGCCAAATTCGCATTAAGTCAGAAGACCCGCTATGCCGATGCACTGCAATGGTCGGAATTTGCCTGTAATTCTGCAGATTTGGGGCTGTCACCTTATGCATGCAAACTGGCAGGAAATATCTATACCTCAGGACTTGGTACAGAAGCAGATTTACAAAAAGCCGCTATAGCCTATCGGAACGGATGTTTTCATCCTTACGTGAAGACGACAGATGGCGAGGCCTGCCTCAAATACGGAAATATGTTGCTGGAGGCACATGATAACCCTGACAGCGCAGCCTCTGTAACACCTGAAAATTTGCAAAACTCAGGTGACATGATATCAGAAGCTTCCAGAGCCTATGACATGGGCTGCATGGACAATATTGAGCAGGCTTGTCAGGCAAACCGGAAATTGCTGACCGACTGGAGCAAGGGACTATATTCCCATAACCGCGTGCAGTGCCGCGTTGAGGATGACCGTGGGTCTGTCTATTCCGACAAGATATGCCGTGAATTTTCATTTTATCAAGCTGCCGGTCAACTCAAAGAAGAGCGCCGTCAGATCAGGCTCGGAGTCTATGTATGGCCCGATGGTGACCGCAGCGTCGTCTATCAAAGAGATGGTACGTGGTTACTCAACGAGGTAACAACAGCCGGACTTCGCCATGTCGATGCAACAAAATGCTGGCGCAATCCGGTTTCAAAACGAAGCTTCTGTGTCAGTCCCCTTCAGGAATGAGGGTTTTCGTTTTTGCCCGAGGTAAACTTCACAGAGAACACCGCTTCAGCTCCCGAACACAGACCAGCCCATACGGCGGCACAGGATTTCCAAAGCGCGTGTGCCAAGCAGCGAGTTGCCGTGCTGGTTCAGCCCCGGCGACCACACAGCAATGGATGAAATACCGGGAACGATAGCGAGAATACCGCCACCGACACCGCTTTTGGCTGGCACGCCGACACGGAATGCAAAGTCGCCGGAGCCGTCATAGTGACCACAGGTCATCATCAGCGCATTGATACGCAAGGCACGTTCCACACAGACAATACGGTGATTACTGACAGGATTGCGGCCGGATGCAGAAAGAAACAGCCCTGCCCGCGCCAGCTGCTCACAGGACATCGCCAAGGCACATTGGTGGTGATACACGCCCAGTACATGAGGCGGCAGATTGTCGAGATTTTTATTAGCTTTCAATAAATTGGCCAGCGCCGCATTATTGAAGCCGGTACGGTCTTCTGCTTTTGCCACCACTTCATCAATATAAATATCGTCGTCTTCAGCGATGGATTGCACAAAACGTACAATCTCGCCGATCGTTTCACGCGGCTGATGCGAGCTCAGCAAAATATCCGAGACAACAATGGCACCGGCATTGATGAACGGGTTGCGCGGCAGTCCTTTTTCCAGCTCAAGCAAGACACTGGAGTTAAAAGGATCGCCCGAAGGCTCGCGGCCGACACGCTGCCAAATGCCATCCCCTCTTTTGCCCAGAGCCAGCGCCAGAGCAAACACTTTGGAAATACTTTGGATAGAGAATTTTTCCTGAGCGTCACCTGCAGAAATCAATGTGCCGTCATGAAGCATAATGGATATGCCGAATTTCGCGGGATCAACCTGTGCAAGAGGCGGAATATAATCAGCGACTTTGCCACGGATACCGGTATCTTTGATTTCAGCCTCGATTTCATCGAGTACGGCACGCAAACGCTGTTTCAACTATTTTACACCTTTGAGATACCGCTATTGCGTAACCAACAGTCATGAAAGCAGCGGTGACCGGTTTACACCGCATCACCGCCTGCTTGTGAGCCAGAATGGCTAAACAATGCCAGCCAGTCTGTCCATTCTCAAATGCGCGATCTTTTAACGTTTAACGTCAAAATTGCGGGTTTCCGGCATCATAAACATTGCCACAAGCGAAATCACACTGGTTGCAACCACATAATAAGCCGGTGCCACAGCACCAAAAATGCCGATCAGCCATGTGATAATAAACTGTGTGGTACCGCCAAACAATGTCGCACCGATCGCATAGATCAGGGAAACGCCGGTGGCACGCAGAGCAATCGGCATCATCTCAGGGATTGCCACAAGGCTTGCAGCACCTGTCATCGAGGTGAGCAGTGTAATCGCAGCGGTTACAATCAGCAGCACAGTCGCATCTTTAGATTCCGACAGCCAGAAGAACAGCGGAATAATAACGATCATCAGCACGATACGAGGCCAGATCATCACGCCTTTACGGCCGTATTTATCAGCAAGATAACCGGCAACGAGGGCGAAAATGAATGTCATCGTACCGCCGAGCACTGTACCGGCCTGCGCAAGTGTTGCCGGCAGTTTCAGGGTCTGAATGGCATAGGTGGTCATATAGTTACCTACCTGTGTCGACACGGTGGTCGAGATCATCACCAGAATACCCAGCACCAGAAAACGTGTGTGATCGGAGAAAACCGAAGTCACAATCTGCGTGCCGGTTTTATCGCTCGGCTTTTCCAGAGTTTCCGGCAAAGCGCGGCGGATATAAAGCGCGATCGGAATAAGTGCCAGCGAGACGAGGAACGGAATACGCCAACCCCATGACACCAGATCTTCATGCGGCAGATACCATGACACCAGCACGCCCATCAGACCACCGGCAACAACGGCGATACCCTGACTGGCAATCTGCCAGCTGGCATAAAGGCCGCGCTTGTCACGCGGTGCAGCTTCAATAAGCATAGCCGATGCCGGTCCGACTTCACCGCCAAGTGCCAGCCCCTGCAACAGGCGGCACAGCAAAACGATAATCGGCGCGGCAATGCCAATCGTTTCATAGCTCGGCGTTGCAGCCAGACCCAATGTACCGACAGTAATCAGCGTCACAGTCAGGATCATTGCAGCACGGCGCCCTGCCTTATCCGCGAAAGCACCAATCAGAACGCCGCCAAGCGGACGGGTGAAAAAGCCCACACCGAAAACCGCAACCGAGGCCAGAAGGCTTGCTGTTTCACTGCCGAGCGGGAAGAATGTCTGCCCGATATAAACCGCGAAAAACGAATAGACGATAAAATCGTAAAATTCGAGAGCGTTACCGGCAACGGCCGCAGCAATTGCCTTGACCGGGGGTTTTTCAGACTGGCCGGACAGATCGTCCGAAGCCGTATGCGGCGCGTGCATAACAGAAGCGCTCATGGTTATCCTCCAACAGATATAATAGTTTTAGTCTTTACGGCCTGTGGTGCCGTTCAGAAATTCCTCCGTCAAGGCCACCCAATAGGCGGCTCCCTCAACGATATTCGCGTCATTAAAATCGAAGCCGTCATTATGCAGCGCACGGCTCACAGGGCCCGGCTGATCGCCGTTTCCGAGGAAAATATAAGAACCCGGACGTTTTTCGAGCATGAAGGCGAAATCTTCACTGCCGGTCATCGGGGTGGTCTGGGCAACAAAATTACCTTCAGCGGCAAAGCGTTGACCGACCTCACGTGCAAACTCAGTTTCTTCAGTGGAATTCTGCAAGGCAGGATAGCCGCGAACATAATCAATATCGGCTTTAACGCCGAAACTCTGTGCCTGCGTGGCGACCAGATCACGAATACGGTCTTCAAGCAGATCGCGGACTTCCGGCTTGAAACAGCGCACTGTCAGTTCGATCTGTGCAGTCTCAGGAATAACATTATTCGCCATACCTGCCTGCATAACACCGACAGTAACAACAGCCGCATCCAGCGGATTAATATTGCGGGCAACTACAGTCTGCAAGGCCACAACGATGGCAGCGGTTGCAACAATCGGATCGGCAGTTGTGTGCGGCTGCGCACCATGACCGCCACGACCGGTGATCTTGATGGAAACACTGTCGGACGATGCCATCATTGCACCATCATAAAATTGCAGCTGCCCTTGCGGCGATCCCGGCATATTGTGGATACCGAAAACGGCATCGCACGGGAACTTTTCAAACAAGCCATCAGCAACCATACGGGCTGCACCGCTATCAGGGCGACCATATTCTTCAGCAGGCTGGAAGATCAGATTCACAGTACCGTTGAAATTGCGGCGCTCGGCCAGCGCTTTTGCAGCAGCGAGTAACATTGTTGTGTGACCGTCATGTCCGCAGGCATGCATCACACCACTATTGACGCTGGCATAAGGCAGACCGGTTGCTTCTAAAATCGGCAGCGCATCCATATCCGCACGCAGACCAATGGCCGCTGAGCCGTCACCGCTGCGCAACTGGCCGACAATACCGGTCGTGCCTATATTGCGCTCAACCTTATAGCCCCATTTTTCCAGCAGATCAGCGACAATGCCACCGGTTCTGATTTCGTTAAATGCCAGTTCAGGGTGCTGGTGCAGATCACGCCTCAACGCAACAAACTCCTCAACATCGCGCTCAATCAGCGTTCTGATGTTTTTCATGACTCCACCCTCCTAAACTTAGAAACCATTACCAATGTTAGCTACGAGGTGCATTTTCATTTGTCCAATGCATAGTAAATTTGATAACCATGCATAATACGCATACCAATTTAGGAAAGTTTCATGAACATTCAGCAATTACGACATTTTATTGCGCTTGCTGAGAAAGGCTCTTTCACACGGGCAGCGGAACATGCGCATCTCACCCAACCGGCACTGTCGCGCAGCATTGCGCAACTGGAAGCCGAGCTGGGGATGAAGCTGGTTGATAGAATCGGCAAGCGCTGTGAAGTCACGGCTTTTGGCAATGTAGTGCTCGACCATGCACGCCGCGTATTGTTCGAAACAGAAGAACTCCATCGTGTGGTCAAACAACAGCATGAAGGCAGTGCGGGAAGGATCAGGATCGGGCTTGGATCAACACCTAGCGCCCTGCTCACAGCGCCGCTTCTGAGCCGGTTTTCCACCACCAATCCGTCTTTGCATATTCTGCTGATGCGCGGTTCCATTCCGCTGCAGGTACAGGCATTGCGGGAGAGGACACTGGACATGCTGGTCGTGGAGATCAGAGGCGTAACGATAACCGCAGACCTGCATATTGAAATGCTGCCGGCATTGCGCACAGGTTTTCTGGTCAGCCAGGGGCACCCCATACTGCAAAATCAACGAGTGAAGTTTTCAGACTTACGGCCATGGCCGCTGGCAACCACCATTCTCGCGCCGGAGCAGATACGCAATATGGTCGCGATTTACGGGCCGGAAGCCCATCCGGATGAGAGTGTCACCTTCCACTCCGATGCGATTGACGGGTTGCTTCAGACCACATTGAGCAGTCAGACCATTTATTACGGCGTTATCGCACCGGCACATGAGCTGATAACATCAGGACAATTGGTGGAAGTTCCTGTGCGTCCGGTTTCAGACACGTCGCAATTCGCCATCATTCGCCTGTCCGGTCGTTCACAGCCGCCGATGTTCCCCATTCTGCGCAATCTCATTCGCGAGAGAATGGAAGAATGGAGCGCGATCTGACGGCTTTACCACCATCAGCAGCTCCGGTTCTTGACCATGCGCTTATTATTCTCCAGTAACAACACATACAGACAGTGCCGGAGCATCCCGTGAAAACCATTGCAATTGATTTTGAAACTGCCAATGAACAACGCGGTAGCGCCTGTTCTGTTGGTCTGGCATGGATTGAAAATGATCAGGTCGTGCGCGTCGAAGAACGCTTCATTCGCCCGAAAGATATGCGTTTTTCCTCTTTCAACATTGCCATCCACGGCATTCGTCCGGAACATGTGGAAAATGCCGGAGAGTTTCCGGAAGTGATGGATGAATTCGCCGATGATTTTACGGGAGCAACAATGATTGCTCATAATGCTGCTTTTGATTTCAGTGTCTGGCGTGCATCTCTGGATTTATACCGGCAGAACTATCCTGAATTTCAGTATCTGTGTTCCGTCAAAATGGCACAAAAAGTCTGGCCGCAATTGCCGTCACACAAGCTGAATATTCTGGCTGATTATCTTGGCCTGAGCTTTCATCATCATAATGCTGCGGAAGATGCTGCGATCTGTGCTCAGGCAACAATCGCTATGGCGCATTCTGTGGGCGCTACCACATTGGCAGAGGTGCCGCGCATGATCGGAATGCGCCCCGGTCGTCTCTTTGCCAACGGATATGAGGCCTGCACCAGCCGCAGGAAATAATAATAGGAGTGCAGATAAAAAGGTGGCGAACCACCTTTTTATCTCTCAGATACGTTTCACAAGAGCGTGCTGCATGTAATCTGACCCACTGCACCCGCTCTATTTCTTTGTTTTAACGCATGTCTTTATCCCAAAACCAGTGCCCACTTTTGGGAGACATGCTTTAGCTATTACCACCGGCAGCCAGATAACGTTCAGCCAGTCGTGCCCAGAGGGCAGAACCAACCGGCAGATTTGCATCATTGAAGTTATATTTCGGATTATGCAGCACGGCTGAATCCACACCATTGCCAAGACGCAGGAAACTGCCCGGCTTGTGCTGGAGGAAATAAGAGAAATCCTCGCTGCCCGGGATCAACGGACAGGTTGAAACCTTGGCATCACCGATCAGCTCACGCGCAACTTCCGTCGCAAAAGCGGTTTCCGCATCGGAATTGACCACCACCGGATAACCCAGTTCATATTTGATCTCAGCTGTCGCGCCATAGGCTGCCACATGCTGCTCAGTCAGTTCGCAAACGCGCTTTTGCAACAACTCACGTACAACCGGTGAGAAAGAGCGGATGCTCACAGCCAGATCAACATCATCAGGAATAACATTGGATGCTTCGCCGCCGTGAATAGTGCCGACAGTGATCACCGCTGTTTCAGTCGGATCGACATTGCGGGCAACCACAGTTTGCAAAGCCATCACCAGACTGCAGGCGACCATCACCGGATCAACGGTCAGATGCGGGCGGGAGGCGTGACCGCCTTTGCCGATGACTTTAATATAAGCCGTATCAGCCGCGGCCATCATCGGGCCGGAACGGGTGAGAATAGTACCTTCCGGCGCACCCGGATGATTGTGCAGGCCGAAAATCGCATCGCACGGGAAGCGCTCGAACAGACCATCCGCGATCATTGCCTGTGCACCGCTGATTTCACCGGCTTCTTCTGCCGGCTGGAATACCAGTGTGACAGTGCCGTTGAAATTCTTTGTCCGTGCCAAATGTTCAGCCGCGCCAAGCAGCATGGTTGTATGGCCGTCATGACCGCAGGCATGCATTTTACCGGCCACTGTACTTGCATAAGGCAGGCCGGTTTTCTCCAGAATTGGCAGCGCATCCATATCGGCACGGATCGCAACACTGCGACCGCCGGTACCGACAGTCAGCCGGCCGACAACACCGTGACCGCCGACATTGCGGGTAACGTCATAGCCCCAGCCTTCCAGCTTTTCCGCGACATAGGCTGCGGTCTTTTCTTCTTCGAAAGACAATTCAGGATTGGCATGAAGATGATGGCGGATTTCTTCCAATGCGCTGCGGCGTGGTTCAAGATCGGCGATACGGGCGAAATTATCGGACTGTGTCATGGTCATCTCCCGTCCTCATAACGGGATCTCCTGTAATATTTATCGGCAGGCATGCTGCATTGCGGTCAGAGACTCAAACTACTGTATCATATATACAAAACACGCCGGTTTTGTCTCCGGCGTGTTGTTTTTTATCAGATAAAACGGCTGAGGAAGCTGCGGGTACGCGGATGCTGAGGATTTTCGATCACCTCTTCCGGTGTGCCCTCTTCAACCACCTTGCCGCCATCCATGAAGATCACACGGTCTGCGGCTTCACGGGCAAAGCCGATTTCGTGGGTGACCACGATCATCGTCTGCCCCTGATCGGCGAGACTGCGCATGGTTGTCAGCACCTCACCCACCAGTTCCGGATCAAGCGCGGAAGTCGGCTCATCAAACAGGATGAGTTTCGGCTTCACAGCCAGTGCACGGGCAATTGCCACGCGCTGTTGCTGCCCGCCGGAAAGCTGGCGCGGATAGGCATTGATCTTATGTGACATACCGACTTTCGACAGCAGGTCTTTTGCCGTCTCAATAGCCTCGCTTTTGCTGCGGCCATGAACACCGACCGGCGCCTCAATCACATTCTGCAAAACAGTCATATGCGGATAGAGGTTAAACTGCTGGAACACCATACCGATCTGGCTGCGCTGTTTGGCGATAGCACGGTCTGACAATGGCAGCAGGCGGTCATTTTTATACTTATAACCGATCTGCTGCTCATCGACAAAAATCGAACCTTTGTCGATGGTTTCAAGCCGGTTGATGCAACGCAGGAAGGTGGATTTGCCCGAGCCGGAAGGCCCGAGGATAACCACAACCTCACCGGAGCGCACTTCCAGATCAATGCCGCGCAGCACTTCAATACCGTGAAACGCCTTGTGCACATTATGAGCATGAACAAGAGGTTTTTGCATATTGGCGGTCTTATCCATCATGCATTCTCCTGTATCTGAACCGGCGCTTCGTCTTTGACCGCATCACCGCGTTCACCACGATTGTAATGACGTTCAATCGCACTCTGTCCGATATTCAGCACGGAAGTGATCAGCAAATACCATACAACCGCCACCAGCAGCATCGGGATAACCTCGAATGTGCGGTTATAGATCGACTGAACGGAATAAAGCAGATCAGCCATGGCGATAACACTGACAAGTGATGTCGCTTTAATCATACTGATCAGCTGGTTCCCTGTCGGCGGCACGATAGAACGCATGGCCTGCGGGATAATGATACGGCGCAATGCGCGTGCCCGTGTCATACCAAAAGCGGCTGCGGTTTCGCCCTGTCCTTTATCAACAGACAACAGGCCGCCACGGATAATCTCCGCCATATAGGCTGCTTCATTCAGCGCCAGACCAACAATCGCAGCGGTCAGCGGTGTGATGAGGTCGTTGGTATTCCAGCTGACAAGTGTCGGGCCGAACGGGATAGCCAGCGAGATTTTCGGAAACAATGTTGAAAGATTGTACCAAAAGATCAACTGCACCAGCAGCGGCGTACCGCGGAAGAACCAGATGAACAGATTGGACAGCGAGCTTGCCAGCCTGTCCTGCGACATGCGGGCAATTGCCAGAATAAGGCCAAGTGCAACACCGATAATCATCGCCACAACGGTCAGGCTGAGGGTGATATACAGCCCTTCCATCACCGTGGAATCAAAGAAATAAGCGGCAACGACCGGCCAGCCGAAATTCGGATTATTGGCGACAATAATACCGAAATCCAATGCCACACCAAGAACAACAGCCCACAGGATCACACGTTTCAGCGGAAAGGGTGCGCGCGCACGGGCGACGTCGAAACGTTCGACATCACCCACGGCTGCGCCTGAACCACGCAACTCACTCATTGCGCGGTCTTTCCGGCGAGATTGATACCGGCTTTATCAATCATGTTCTTTTCCAGACCCCATTTTTTCATGATCATGGCATAGGTGCCGTTGTCGATCAGCATCTGGATACCGTCACGGAATACTTCGCTCAGCGGGGAGTCTTTTGGCAGAACTGCGCCCTGATACAGGTCATCAAAGCCGTTTTTCTGGCCGGTTGCAGCCAGTTCCAGCTGGCCATTGGACTGCTGAACAAAATAGGTCAGAGGTGCCTGTGATGAGAAGAACGCATCGGCGCGGTTTGAGCGCACAGCCAGAATGGAGCTTGGCTGGTCATTATAAGACTGCACTTCAATCGGCTTGCCGTCCGCGGTGCATTTCTCATTCTGCTCCTTGATCACTTTTTCAGCCGAGCCGCCTGCCATTACAGCAATGCGTTTGCCGCAGGCTGTATCCAGCGATGTGATGCCTTCCGGATTGCCGTGCTTTACAGCGAAAACCACATATTCACGCACCCAGTCGACAAAATCATTGGCGCCCTGACGGGACGGGAAGTCACCGTTCGGCCCAAAGCCAAGCTGGTAACGTCCGGCAGAAATACCGCTCAGAACCGATGGCAGACCGCTGACTGTCGAATGGGTGATTTTAATACCGAGCAGCTGACCGAGTGCATCGGTCATGTCCGTCGCAGCGCCGTTCACGTCCTTACCATTGATGATCTGGTAAGGAGGGAAGGAACCGGAATTCACATCATTAATAACACCGGCCTTGATGATGTCTTCCGGCAGACGGGCGCGCAGCGCCTCATTCAATGTCTGCTCCGGAATTTTCACATCCTCGGCCAAAGCCTGTTGTGCAAAAACGCTGCCAAATACAGCAGCTGCCAGTATAGTTTTTTTCATCTCACTCTCCCAATAGTTCAGAGCATTTCCAGCTTATCTTCCATGACAGGAAATGCTCTGTCTGTTTGTTTTTACGCGTATCTTATCCGAAAACCGCTTCGCACTTTTCGGGATACGCTTTGGCTGGCGCAATCACGCCTTATTGGCATAAAACGGAAACAGTTCTTCAACGCTCAGTTTGCGCTGCAAAATACCCTGCAAATGCAATTCCTCAGCGAAATCATTGATCATCGCCTCATTGGCAGCGATACCGCTGACATTCCAGTTTTCCGGCAAATCCTGTGCGCATTTCAGCAATTCATCGAGCATCCATGGTGTGGTTTCCGCATATTTGCGGCGCTTTGCTGTCCACACACGCTGGCTTTCATCCAGAAGATCGCTCAGTTCCTGCGCCACCCACGGATGTTCTGCCAGAATTTCCGGCTTGATACCCATCAAATGCATGCCCGGCACGTAACCGACATCATTATAATAGGCCAGCTCCACATTGCGGAAATCGGCCAGCACCTGACGGAAACCGGAGTTTTTGCCAAAATAACCGTCCGGCATAAAGGGTGTGAATACCGCATCCAGCACACCTTCGCGCAGGGCATCCATCATCGGCTGCTCGCCCGGCATGGCTTCAATCCGGCCAGCACGGCCAAAACCGTCCAGACGATCTGTAACCGGATGTGCTTCTGTCAAGCGGCCTGCATACCAATAGGCATCCTCAACCCCGATGCCATGACGGCGCAGTGCCGCACGTGTCCATGTATTGCCGGAATCGCGCCAGCCGGTGACGCCGATTTTCTTGTCTTTCAGCTGTTCAAAACCGGTAATACCGCTGTCTGTACTGGTGATGATGCAACGATGACGGAAACCGCGCATGATGAAATTCGGAATGCCGGTAATGCTGGTATCGCCCTCATCACGCAAAGAAACGTAACGGCTGAATGACATTTCGGACGCTTCATGAGCCTCATCTTCTCCCGGATGAGAAACCAGCGTGCCCACACGATCTACAATCACATCAAGCTTTTCAGAACGCACATCGCCCAAAGCCAGCGGTGTCAGATAATCCCAGTCACGCACAGCGATACGCAATTTAACCGGCATAAATATTCCCTCAAAATTTCCTCTGTACAAATGAAGTTAAATGTTCAAATTGAACCGATCAAACGTTATTATGTTACTGAACATTAAATCGGATAAATAGTTATGGTGCCTGATTTCTCCAGCGAGTGGTTTGCCCGCCACCTTGAAGACCGCACAATGCGCGGCATTGCCCGCGACATGGCAGGATTAATCAGACGCGGTGCTTTGCCGGTCGGCACTAAATTACCGCCGATCCGCGATCTGGCTTATGTTCTGGGGATCAGCCCCGCCACCATCTCCGAGGCCTTGAGCGAATTGCGTAAGCTCAAAATTATCAATGGCAAAGGCCGCAACGGCACATGGGTCAGCGGCGATCATTTTGCAGCAAAACCGGCACGATTGATGAGCTTCGGCAATTACAGCGATGATGTGCTGGACCTTTCAATGGCCATACCGGACACAGCTTTACTGCCATCACTGGAACAGGCTTTGCGCCATGGTGCGCAGGCGGAGGGTCTCAACAGCTATCAGCGTGTGCGCATATTACCTGAGCTTGAAGAGGCTGTGCGCCGCGACTGGCCTTATGAGCCGGAAGCCTTTCTGGCCACCAATGGCGGCTATAATGCCACTTATACGCTTATTCATGCCCTTGTAACGCCCGGATCGTCCATCGCCATTGAAGATCCGACAGCCATGCGCCTTCTTGATATTCTTGAAGATTTCGGCGCTAAAATCATTCCGGTCACCTGTGACGATCAGGGCCCGCTCCCCTCTTCTCTGGCATCTGCTCTGGAACAGAAACCTGCCGCGTTTCTGTTTCAGCCACGGGTTCATTCCGTGACCAGCCACTGCATGAGCAAAGAACGGCTGATGGCATTGGGTGATGTTCTGGAAGGGCATGATACACTCATCATTGAAGATGACGGTGTTGCCGATATTGCCATGGCTCCACGGCAGACACTCGGCGCACGTTTTCCTGATCGGGTGGTCCATATTCTGTCTTATTCCAAGACTTTAGGTCCTGATTTGCGTCTGGCAGTTCTCTCCGGCTCCGCCAGTCTTGTTGAACAAATCCAGTCTTATCGCAGCTTCAGTTCCGGCTGGACAAGCCGTATTCTGCAATCGGCAGTGGCATGGCTGCTCAAAGATGAGGCAACGCAACACAGCCTGGAGCAGGCAAAGCGGATTTACCGGCAGCGTGCCAGCCATTTTCAGCAGGCATTGGCCGCTCACGGCAAAAGAATTCCGGACAATCATGGTCTGTGCTGTCTGATGCCGGTGGAATCCGAACAATTTGCCATGATCACACTGGCTGCCCGTAATATTGCTGTCGCACCGGGTTCCAAATTCTCTGTCCGGCCACTGACCGCAGTGCGTATCGCAACCAGCACATTACAGGATCATCAGGTGGAGGATGTCGCGCGTGCCGCATTTCTCGCCGGCAAACCGGCTTAGCACCGGCCGGACTTCGCTATACTCATAAAACCTCTGCTCTCTGACATTCAGCAAAGGTTCATAAAACGTGAACTAACCATTTCCTCATATCGCCGAAATTTGCCATAAATCAGCAAATAATAAGCACCGGCAATTAAGTGTTATTTCGATCGGGAATTGACGAAATGCAACCTATGCAATTTCTGCTTTTCTAAGGAGAGGGATTATGAGTTTTCGTTCTAAACTGCTCGCAACAGTTGTTTTTCCGGCATTCTCGGCTTCCATCATGATGCAGCCTGTTCAGGCAGGCACATCAGAAGCCCCGATCATCCTCGCACAGGAAAACAGCGAACAGCCGGCTGACGATCAGATGCTGCGTCAGCAACAGGCTGAAGAACAACAACGCGCAGCCGAAGAGGAAGCGCGACGGGCAGCTGAAGAGCAGCAAAGAGCTGCTCAGGAAGAAGCTGAGAGACAGGCCGCAGAACAGCAACGTGCCGCCGAGCAACAGCGTGCGGCCGAAGAAGAAGCCAGACGTGCAGCTGAAGAGCAGCAAAAAGCCGCTCAGGAAGAAGCTGAACGACAGGCCGCAGAACAGCAACGTGCCGCCGAGCAACAGCGCGCGGCTGAAGAAGAGGCAAAACGCGCAGCCGAACAGCAGCAGAAAGCCGCTCAGGAAGAAGCTGAACGACAGGCTGCAGAACAGCAACGTGCCGCTGAACAACAGCGTGCCGCCGAAGAAGAGGCAAAACGTGTAGCTGAAGAGCAGCAAAAAGCAGCGCAGGACGAGGCTGCCCGACAGGCAGAAGAACAAAAACAGGCTGCAGAACGGGCACAGCAAGACGCTGCGGAACAGCAGAAAAATGCTGACCAGCAAAAAGCTATAGACGAAGAAGCAGAAAAGCAGGCCAAAGAGGCAGCAGAGCAACCCAAGCCCCAGGAAAGCCCGGAGCCGAAGCCAGCGCCAGAACCAAAGCCTGACCTTAAACCGGAGCCTGCGCCTCAGCCTGCTCCATCCGAAGAAACACCTCCTGCACCAACCGAACAGGAGCCTGTAAAGCAACCGGAAGAACAGCCTGTCCCTCAGACAACACCTGAGCAACCTGCCCCTCTGCCGCCTGTGACGGATGAAAAGCCTCAGGAACAAGAGGCTGAACCGGCCAAACAGCCGGATCAACCGGTGCCGCAACCACAGCCGGAGCAGGAAGTTCAGCAGCCTGAGAACAACCAGCCTGCCGAACCGAAAGCTGAAATTATTGACGAGCGTACACCTGAGCAAAAACAGGAGATTGCCAAAGATCCTGCCAGCACAGATGAAACCATTGTTCTGCCGGTTGAAAACGGAGCCGCCATTCTTGACAGTGATAAGGATGCGGATAATTTCGGCGGCAACCAATCCAGAGAAGAGCGCCGTAAACAGCGTGAGCAACAGCGTGCAGCCGAGGAGCAGAATACGCCTCCGCCTGTGAATGATGCCGCTGCTCAGGTTGAAATTCCGGCCACGATCTCTGAAAACCTGCCGCAGCAGATTGAAGCCAATCTCAAAGAAGAAGGCACGCGCATCAAAGATGCACCAGCCTTTGTGGTTCCGGACACTACAAATATCATCAATAATACGGATGTGAATAATACCGTTATTAACAACACGACAATCAACAATATCACCAATGTGAAAGTCGTTGAGGAAGTTGATAACCGCATCATTCTGGAGACGGGCGACCGCATCTTCGTCCGTGGCGATGATCGTCCCCGCCTGCGTCGTGATGCCGAGCGTTCCTATTATGATGAATTGCCGCGCGGCCGCCTACGTGAAACCATTGTGCGTCCCGGCGGTTATGAGATCGTAACCATCTATGACCGTTACGGTGATATTCTGCAGCGCTCACGTATCGACCGTGACGGCAATGAATATCTGATGATCTATGCACCTGAATATGATGACACTCCGCGTGCGGCGATCTTCGATGTCGGATATGATCTGCCGCCGATGCGGCTGACCATTCCTGTCAGTGACTATATTATTGATGTCGCTGCAGATCCGGAACGTGACTTCTATGACTTCCTTGCTCAGCCGCCTGTAGAACGGGTTGAACGTGTCTACACGATTGATGAAGTCCGTCACTCAGCGCGTCTGCGTGACAAGGTGCGCCGTATCGATCTGGATACAATTCACTTTGCCACCGGCAGTGCCGAGGTTTCACTGTCGCAGGCCAAAACCCTGCGCAAAGTTGCAAGCGCAATGCAAAAAGTGCTCGCCAAAGACCCTGGTGAAACCTTCTTCATTGAAGGGCACACAGACGCTATCGGCTCTGACCGCTCAAATCTCGTGCTGTCCGACCAGCGCGCGGAATCCGTGGCCAGCCTGCTGACAGAAGTCTATGACATTCCGGCAGAAAACCTTGTAACGCAGGGATATGGCGAACGCTTCCTGAAAATCCGCACGCAAGCTGCC
>NZ_ANNO01000052.1:0-64066 GCF_000409565.1 Pseudochrobactrum sp. AO18b | reverse complement strand
CCGGGGGGGCTTTCTGAAATTTACACCGCATCCTGCAAGATTCTACAGTAGTAAGAGCGACCACAACCCGTAAACTTTAGCCAGTAGATTTCACACTGACAAAGCTAAGCGGGATAAACGCCATGACTATTAAGAGTCTTCTTCTTGGCTCTGCTGCTGCATTTATTGCGGCAACCGGAGCGCAGGCCGCCGACGCTGTTATTGCGCCGGAACCGGAAGCCGTGGAATATATGCGCGTTTGCGATGCTTACGGCGCGGGCTATTTTTACATTCCCGGCACAGAAACCTGCTTACGCATCGGCGGATATGTTCGTTACGATGCATCTTTTGGCGATGATCCCTACACCGGCAGCAAACTCGGTTATGTTGATGCGAATGGCGACCATCAAGACACTTGGGATAAACTCGCACGTTTCACTCTGCGCACCTATACCACTTCGGAAACCGAACTGGGCACGCTTAAAACTTTTACTGAAAACCGCTTCAACTTCTCAAATGGTTCACAGGGCGCCCATACGCTGAATTATGCTTATATGCAGCTTGGCAGTCTGCGGATGGGGTTGGATGAATCCGCATTTCATACTTTCACCGGATATCTCGGCGACATCATCAATGATGACGTGGTTGCAGCGGGTTATTACCGCACCAATCTGATCAGCTATACTTTTGCTGGTGGCAATGGTTTCTCAGCCATCATATCGCTCGAACAAGGCGGCGATAAAGGGCAAGATAATTATTATGATGATGCCTCCGGTGTTTGGCTGCAGCGCGATTTCAACAACCGTATCGACAGCTATATGCCGCATGTGGTTGGCGGCCTGAAATTTGAACAGGGTTGGGGCGCTATTGCAGGCACTGTCGCCTATGACTCCAATCTTGAAGAATGGGCCGGTAAAGTTCGCCTTGATGTGAATGTAACAGACACATTCTCCCTGTGGGTGCAGGGCGGTTACGCTTCTTATGAAGAGAATACCGGCATGTATGGAAACTGGGGTGGTGACTGGGCTGTCTGGGGTGGTGCGCAGTACAAAGCAACCGACAATGCGACTTTCAACATTCAGGCTGCTTATGAAGATTGGGGCAAAACTGCTTTTGCTGCGAATGTCGCCTATCAACTGGTTCCGGGTTTCACCATCACTCCGGAATTCAACTACACCACATGGAAAAAAGACCATCCTGTTCGTATTCTCAGTGGTGAAAAAGATGCTGTCGGCGGTGTGGTTCGTTTCCAGCGCTCCTTCTGATGAACAGTATTAAGGAGATTTTTCAACGACAAGTCTCTTTAACAAACGTGGATATTTAATAGTTGTTCTGACCTCCAGTCTTTGAAAAACTAATAATGAAAGCCACGTTGGGAAGACACGGTGAAAAGGAGACTTTTCACCGTGTTTTTTGTATCTGCCCCTGCCGATCATTTATCTCCGGTGAGACATTTATTAGCCGGATACAAATACATAGATTAACTTGATTATTTAAGTCATATTTACTACACACATAAAATTCCTGACAGAATCCTTTATGCGGCAGCGGTAGTTTTTGACCTGATAATGTGGAACTTCACCTCCCTTTTTAGAAATTACAGCGCAGAGCTGCAACGTTTCCTGCGTCGCCGTGGTGCTGCGCAGGATGTGGCGGCAGACCTGACTCAGGAGACTTTTCTGCGCCTGATGACAGCAGCGCGTAAAAATAAATTTGCAACCCTGCCCGATAATCACAAAGCCTATCTTTTCCGTGTGGCGGCAAATTTGCAGACCGACCATGCCCGCAGCCAGAAACTGAACCCGCTGGCAGGCCACACCGCCGCATTAAGCGAAACATTTGCCGATCCCGCGCCGCTGGCCGATGAAATTTTGATCAGTGCTGAATTCATGCGCATACTCGAACAGGCTTTGTCGGAAGTGCCGGATATTCCGCGTCGGGTTTATCTCATGCGGCTTGACGGCAAGACATTTGCTGACATTGCCCGTGAATTGCATCTGCCGCTGCAAACTGCCTATAGCCAGATGAACCGCGTGATGATCCATCTGCAATATCGCATCAGTCAGGCGGAAAACGGCCTGACAGGTAAACGCGCATGACCACCAAACCAGATATCAGCGACAATGAACACTGGAGCGCGGAGGCCGAACAGGCGCTTGATCCGGTGATGCGCAGGGCAATCGACTGGTTTACTGTGCTGAGTGACGGACAAGCCGATGAAGAGACAATAGCCGCGTATCAGCGCTGGATTGCAGCCGATCCGCACCATGCCAAGGCCTATAGAAAAGCGGAAATACTCTGGGCAGCTACAGCGCAGATGCACCGGAGGCAAAAGCGCAAGACCACGCGCCGCATGAACCGGCGCAATTTCGGCAAATTAGTGTTGCTCGCCGCTTTTGGCGCAGGCAGCTATGGCGTGGTGAAAACAACCGCACCGGATTTTCAAACTGCCAGCGGAGAGCGCCGTCTTGTGGCTTTAGCGGACGGTTCGCAAATTCATATGTCCGGCGGCACTGCTCTGTCCGTCAAAATAACAGAGACGCAGCGCAATATTATCCTGTATCACGGAGAAGCCTATTTCAGTGTTGCACGTGGTCAGACACCTTTCAGTGTTCAGGCCGCTTCCGGCCGTGTGACAGCGCTTGGCACAAAATTCAATATTGCTTTACTCAATGATCTGGCTGAAGTTCTGGTGACAGAACATGCTGTTCGCATTGATTATGCTGCACAATCCGTCACGTTGCAGCAGGGACAAAAACTCACTTATGAAAAGCAGCAGATCAGCGCCCCGCTACCTGCGGACGACCAGATTGATTTGTCATGGCTGGAAGGACGGCTGGTTTTCATCGACAAGCCTTTGAGTGATATTGTTCAGGTGCTCAATCGCTGGTCGGCAGAGCAGCTGATATTAATGGATAGCAGCCTTGCACAACGTCCGGTGACACTGGTTGTCAATATTCAGGATATTGATACGGTTTTGACACAACTCACCCAAACATTGCCGATTAAGACCCGCCATATACCACTATGGGGCACGCTGATTTATAGCGCCTAGAGCGCCGTGTGTCAGACTTGGCACACATAGGTCGCTCTAACACTTTCAAATTAGCGGAAAACTGCGCTTTCAAATTATTTTTTAAAATATGATAATTTTTATCAGAAAATCACAAAAGCTTTCCGTCTTACAGTCAGAACCTGTTTGCTGATCTGGAGAAACGGAATGCCATTGCCGGTAAAAAGCGGAAACCTCAAAAAGCGTATGATTTTGCGTCCGCAAATATGGGCCTGTTCTGTGGCGATTGCTGCACTCATTATGCCTGCGGCTCATGCGCAGCAGCTTGAAGCAACTGCGACGGCTGCCGCAGAAGCAAAACGTGACTTTTCGCTTACTGCACAACCACTGTCTTCCGCGATTGTGCGCTTTGCAGCGCAAACCGGCACGAATATTCTTGTTGACGGCACCCTGCCCGCCAATATCCGCACCGCACCCGTGCGAGGTAAGCTGAGCGTTGATGCTGCGCTTGCACAAATGCTCAGCGGCACAGGCTATTCCTATCGCCGCAATGATGCGCGCTCCTTCACCCTGATCCGCCCCGGCGCACAGAATGCAGTAAAGGCAGGTGATGCGGATGTGCAGCTGAATGTGATTACCGTCAACACCGGCACGCCGAGTGTCAGCGGTCTGGTTGCCGGTAAAGATGCTCCTTATGAAACAACTGCGGCGGTAACCTCCATTGATACGGCTACACTTCAGGAGAAGAATGCCGGTAATATTGATAATGCCCTGCGCGCATCTGCAGGTACATTTACCCGCAAGGCAATGTCCGGTGCCGGTGTTGCGGTCAATATACGCGGCATGGAGGGCTATGGCCGTGTGAATATGATGATTGACGGTGCCCGCCAGAATATCCGCGTGATGGGACATGGCGTGTCCGGCGGCTCTGCTTTTGTCGACAGTGATCTGCTGGCCGGAATGGATATGGGGCGCGGTTCTCTGGGCGGTGCTGCCGGTGTCGGCACGCTGGGCGGGGCCGCCAATTTCCGCACTCTGGGTATTGATGATGTGATCTTGCCCGGCAATTCCTATGGTGCCATGTCGACCATTAAATTCGGTAATAATGCCTATGACTGGTCAAGAATGGCTGCAGCCGGTGCACGCACGCAAAATGGTATCGGTTTTATGGGGGCTTTTAACCGTCGCGACTCCGGCGCACCGAAAAGCGGGGTGGATGAAAAAGGCCGCCGCCTGATCAATCCCAACCAGCAGGAAGATCTGAAGTCCGGCCTTGCCAAACTGGAATTTGGCAATGGTGAGGATCACAAGCTGCTGCTGGGCGGTGTCTGGTATAATAATAAATCCACAATCCGCAGTGAACCGCAGACCTATCGCAATCAGACTTATACGGCGCGCTATGATTTCACGCCCGATAATGACCTGATCGATCTGACCGTTAACGCCTATTATAATGATGCGCAGGTCAGATTTACGGAAGGAAATTATGCAGGGCAGTTCACCCGCGATAAGGGTATGGGGATTGATGTCACCAATCGCAGCCATCTGGATCTGACCAATGATGTTGCGCTGAAACTGACCTATGGCGGCGCATACTATCATGATGATGTGACCAATGGTCAGTCCTGGGGCACAGGCGGCCCCGGAGACGGCAAAATCGGCATTGGCAGCCTGTTTACCGATGCGACTTTTTCCTATGGCATGTTCGATCTGACAACCGGCTTCCATTATGACACATTCCGGCTGCAGGGTGATGTTGCCAGAAAACGCGGCAGCGAAACCGTGCTAGAAGCAATCGACCGGTCTGACAGCAGCCTCAACCCGCGGGTCACACTGGCTGTAACACCTGTGGACGGCATCCAGCTCTACAGCACCTATGCGAAAACCTTCCGTCCGCCGACTGTGACTGAAACTTTCTTCCCTGGCGCACATGGCAAGACACCGAACCCGACCAGTCCTAATCCTGACCTCGAAGGCGAGACCAGCAAGGGTTGGGAATTCGGCGTGAATGTGCTGGAGAAGGATGTGCTGGCCTCCGGCGATGCCCTGCGCATGAAAGCCAATTATTTCAGCAATGATGTTGAAAATTACATCACATCGGGCCCTTACTCGATGAAGAATATGCCGATGCTGAAATTCATCAATATACCGGGTAAAACCCGTATCAAAGGTTTTGAACTGGAAGCCAATTATGACAGCGGTTTTGCTTTTGCCGGTATTTCCTACTCAAAAACCAAAACAGATCTGCCTTATGGCATGTGGTCGGATGGCTTTGGAATTGGTGAGCTGAATGGTCTGCCGGACTATACTGTGACCATTAATGCCGGTTTCCGCGCATTGGATGAAAAACTGACAGTCGGCGGACAAATCCGCCGTGTCGGCAAGACCAAAGCGGTGAAACCGCCGATGGGACCCCAGCTGATTGATGTTGAAGGCTATATGCTTGCAGATGCCTATGCTTCCTACAAATATAATGAAAATGCGACCTTCTTTCTCAATATTGAGAATATCACCAATCAGGCCTACAAGCCGGCGCAATATATGGATGCACAAAAACTCGGACGTGGCCGCACGGTTATCGGCGGCATGACACTGCGTTTCTGATCCGCATAAAAACATACGGAGCGCTGATGATACTTCAGCGCTCCGCTTAGAGCATAATTTTAAAGTGCCAGAGCGAGTTTTGTGCGCCCCTTGTGCGTCCAACGGGGGCACGGAGCTCTAATGTGCAGCATCGACATAGAAATATGTACCAGCCATTGCACCGTTCAATCCGCAATAAGGCACTGTGCCGGAAGGCCCGTTTTCCGTGAGCTTCAAAACTGAACCTGCACGGGTAAGCTCTATCGTCCAGCCATTATCGACAGCAACTTTCCCTTTTGCTTCGCCATCAGGCTCGACAACACCCTCAGCATTGCATGTCCAATAGCCTGTGACCTGTTCTGTGCCATTACCGTCGAATGTAAGCTTGCCCGCTTTATCGGCAGAGATTGTGAGCAGCGCATTATTGTTACGCCATGTACCCTGCAATCCCGCCGGAGGCGTTGGTTCAACAGCATTGAGGATTTTCTCCCTGTTGGTCAGCGTGAACTCAAGCCGCTCAGTCAGCCTCTCCTGCGTTTGTGTGGTCAGACTGAAAAGTTCATCTCTGTCTGCAATGAACTGCCGCTGATCATTCCTCAGGGCTGCGGCCGCTTCATTATCCAGCTTCTTCAGCAATTCCGCATAGGTTTCAGCAAGTTTCTTATCAGCTGCAGCAATCACCGCAGATGCACAAATAGCCTTCTCGGCATCACCGGATGCTTTTGCACAATCAAAGGAAGGCGCAGCCTGAGCCGTCATCAAACCTGCGGTTAAAGCCACCAGCGCCCAGCCGGATTTATGCATCAAAGAAATCAGCATTATGAAAGCCTTTCAGTGCAAATATGAACCGGTCGTCAGACCGAATATCAACAACCTATACAAAAATGAATTTCCATAAAACCGCATCAGCGCATCACAATAGATTACACAATTTCATCAGCAACAATTTTAACATCGAAACAATAATTACGAAATTATATCTTCCGGCAGTTTTTGTTGTTTCCTGTTGCGCCAGATATAAAAAAAATGCTCTTTATGAGCCCCGTAAAATTTACGCCAACACAACAACATTATTGGAGCCGCGGTTATATGAGATATCGCAATATTACCCTCATTTGCGGTCTGGCTACTTTCCTGACCGTTCCGGCAGTTGCAGTCTCTGCTCAACCCCTGTTTGAAATAACAGCCGTAAACCGCGATGTCGTTCCCGCCGGTGTGCCCGCAGCCTTTGAAGTTGCATTCCCGAAAGCTGCGCGCAGTGAGGCCAAAGTCACAGTCGGCGATGATAATTTTCTTTTTGTGCCTTTAGCATTCATCCCGTTATCTGATACCCGTGTTGCCCTTGTAAGTACCGGTGCCAATGAATGCACCAGTCAGGCTTGCTCAGGTCTCAATGCTGTCCATTATCTGGACCATGATGCAGGCGAACCGCGATATCCCTATACATCTCAGGGTGAATGGCTGAATGTCGGCATGACAGGCGTTGTCGGTAATCCCGCAGACAGCTGGGGATGGAGCGCAGATATTGCTGACGCGCCGGTTCTCTACACGGAAGGCGGTGGCGGCGGACAGGGACTTTTCTGCTCATTCGGCGTTTTGACCGAACTTGGCGCATCCGGTCCTGTTGAAATCGCACGCATCCCAGTCGCTTTTTCCGATGCCCGTGATGAAGCAACAGCCAAAGAAGTTACCGGCATGATTACTGCCGCTGAAAAAGGCAAAAGCATTACGGTTTCCTACAAGAGCGGATCAGAGAATTTTCAGGAAGTCTATAAGCGCGGCGCAGACGGGCGCTTCACCCTTGAAGGTCAGAGCCGCGTTCCTTCCTGCTGAACTGCCGGATGAAAACACCCGCAAACCGGCCGGAGGGGACTTCCCCTTCGGCAATTATATTGACCGCAATACAAAAATAATGTCTTTTTATATAAGCAATACTTAAAATCCAACATTCGGAACGGAGCGTCTATGGCAGCAGAAGGGCTTGGACAAACACTCGGACCGGCAGTGGTACTTCTCGCAGCAGGTGTGGCGGCTGTACCGCTTTTTCGCAGACTTGGTCTGGGCTCTGTACTTGGCTATTTCGCTGCCGGAGCTCTTGTCGGACCATCCGTTCTGGGACTGTTTACCGACCCTGCCACAATACTGCATTTCTCCGAGCTCGGCGTTGTCATGTTTCTCTTTGTCATCGGACTGGAGATGCGCCCAAGCAAACTCTGGACGATGCGGCATCAGATTTTTGGCCTTGGTCTGGCACAGGTTCTCGGCTGTATCGCCCTGCTCAGCGGTGTCGGAATGCTTCTCGGTCTTGCGCCCGTCACAGCCCTGATTGCCGGAGCGGGTTTTGTCCTGTCTTCGACAGCCGTCATTATGTCCATGCTACAGGAACGCGGTGAGATCGCGACGCCTGAGGGGCAAAAAGCCGTTTCCATTCTGCTGCTTGAAGATTTGATGATCGTACCTCTGCTGGCACTGGTGGCTTTTCTTGCACCCCAGCAGCAGGAGGCCAGCGGCCTGACCGGTATCGCAATTGCCGTCGGTGCCATTCTGCTGCTGATCGCCGTCGGACGAT
The DNA here is from genome assembly GCF_000409565.1 of Pseudochrobactrum sp. AO18b. Taxonomy (NCBI): domain Bacteria; kingdom Pseudomonadati; phylum Pseudomonadota; class Alphaproteobacteria; order Hyphomicrobiales; family Brucellaceae; genus Pseudochrobactrum; species Pseudochrobactrum sp. AO18b. The sequence goes on along the minus strand of NZ_ANNO01000052.1, from coordinate 55,922 downwards.
GGTTGCTTGATCCGTTTTTTGCCTTGCTGGCACGCGCCCGTGCCCGTGAAGTTCTGACGGCCGGTGCCCTGATTGTCGTGCTCGGCGCCGCATTGCTGATGGAAGCCAGCGGCCTTTCCATGGCAATGGGTGCCTTTCTGGCTGGCGTAATGCTTTCCGGATCAAGTTATCGCCACCAGATTGAAAGCGACATTGAGCCTTTTAAAGGGCTTTTAATGGGACTGTTTTTTCTTGCCGTCGGCATGTCGCTCGATCTCGGCATTGTCGCAACCGACTGGCCGACGATCCTCTTATTTCTGATTGCCTATATTCTTACCAAGGCCGTCGGAATTTACAGTGTTGCACGGCTTTTCGGCTCCAGCCACCATCATTCACTGGAACGTACCCTGCTCTTTGCGCAGGGCGGTGAATTTGCTTTCGTGCTCTACACTTCAGCTTTCGGCAACGGCCTTATCGATGCCCGCGACAATGCATTGTTTTCAACGGTGATTATTCTGTCCATGGCCGTCACGCCGCTGATCCTGCTGGCAGGCGCAAGGTTTATGAAACAGGAAACCACCTCCCTTGACGGCGTTGAGCCAGTTTGCAATCTGAAAGGCAGGGTTTTGCTGATCGGCTTCGGGCGTTTCGGACAGATTGCGTCACAATTGCTGCTGGCGCACCAGACAGAAGTCGCCATCATTGAATCCGATCCGAACCGCATCCGTGAAGCGCAGAAATTCGGCTTCAGGATTTTCTATGGTGACGGTTCACGGCTCGATATATTGCATCATTCAGGTGCAGATGAAGCTGAAATTATTATGATCTGTATTGATGATCCCAAAGTGACCAATCACATTGTTGATCTGATTAAACAGCATTTTCCCGTTGCAAAACTTCTTGTACGATCGTTTGACCGAACCCACTCCATTGAATTGCGTAAGGCCGGTGTTGATTTCGAATTGCGCGAAACTTTTGAATCTGCACTGCTTTTCGGTATGGAAGGGCTGCGCCAGCTCGGTCTTGATGACGAAAGCGCGGTTGATACGCTTTATGATATCCGCAGCCGCGATGCCAAACGCCTGACAGAACAGGTTCAGGGTGACATTTTTTCCGGACGCGAACAATTACTCACCGGCACTCCTGTGCCGGAACCGCTGACCCAACCGGCAAGAACAAGCACCGCAGAAGATACGCCTCAATAACCGTCAGCATGCATCAGACTTCACCGGAAGCCCGCTGCGGTTATTTTCACTTCCCGCAGGTTCATATTCATCTGGTTTTGAAAACGGGCAACCGCCGCATCACTGAGACGGCGGATCATCACTTTGTCACCGCGTTTGAGCGCATCAATATAGGCCGCATGCTGGACAAGAAAATTCAGCATTGAGGTTTCTGCGAGCGCCTGACGCTCATCATTACCCAAGCGGGAAAATCCCGGATTATTGCTCAAGGCCTGCCGGATTTGCTGCCGCACAGCACTCGCTTGCTGCTGATTATTATCGCTGTCATTGGCCATCATCCAGTTCAGGATCAGATAGGCAGCAACGGCATCAACCACATCGCCGGAGCGAAATCCGTCTGCCTTAACAATACTGACCCAACTGGCGACCGGATTACGCTTGCGGAAGATTTCCCGCACCTGGTGTCCGGCCTGACGTCCCGATGTTTTTTCCACGAAATCCGTAAATTGTCTTTGCACCTGTAATGATACAGCCGCAGATGCACGATAGGTTGTGGAAACCGCTCTTTGCTTGCTTTTCCTCTGCGGTGCAGGGCGCTCCCGCGCAGAGGGCATCATATTATCGCGCATGGACTGATGCATCTGTCCGAGGGCATCACTTGCCGCAAAATTCTGGAACAGATAATCCTGCGCCATGCCGGAATTCGGTATTCCGAGGAACAGGATAACCGCCCAGCTGAGGCGTTTGCTACTCATGCAGTCTCTCCGTATCACGTTGAGGAAAGCTCAGAATATTCAGACCATGGTAGCAGATGATTTTTCTGTGTCCATAAAGTGGCCGAAGCTTCATAAAAGTCTGTGGCCGCGTCTTTGATTAACGACGGTTGAAACAATAAGTGTAATGTCACCACCGGAAAGCGCTGATATTGAATATTTCAGTCAATGGAACAATTTCACCTATTTCATGAGTTGAAACAGCTATGACAATCATTCGCAAAATACCGGTACTGAAAATCATTATTACAATTGCAACATTGTATAGTGCGCCGGTTTTTGCGGCCAATATCACATTGGACAGTTTCATCGGTGCAACAACTGACATTGATGCTGCAAAGCTTGAAAAACTGGCCGTTGCGGTTGAAGCAAATCTTCCGGAAACAGCCAATCATTTGCAGAGCAATCTTGGCGGGCGCAAAGCCCTGCAACAATATGCATCTGCGATGCTGTCACATGGGCAGGCAGAGCGTTTGGGCAAGCAATGGGCGGGGCTTATTGCGAATAGTGCTATGCTGGACAAGGCTGAGAAGAAAGACGGCAGCGTGTGGTTTCCCCATGCAAAAGATGCCGGTTTCTTTGCCGGTGGCATTACCGCAGCGCTCAGCCAACACCCTCAAGCGATCGGAAATTTCAGCACCGGAGCCGGTCTGGCTGCACCGGCAGCAGGGCAGGATATTGCAGAATGGTTCTCCCACTCTGTATCTGCGCTGTCGCGTCCGGCGCGTGCTGCATTTGACCAATCCCTGCGTGCCGCTGCCGTGCACTGAATATGTTGTTCGGGGAAAAGTTTAAAGATGACAAATATTTATCCCGCTTATAGAAGTGCGTAACAGCAAATTCCGTTACCATGAAAAGCGAGACCGGATATGGCCTTCGACATCATTCTTTCTCAGGGCCGTATTGCCGACCGTACATCGGGCGCAATTCCCGGTGCCGCCCTCACCGCCGCTATGGTTGGGGAGCTCATCCCCGCAACGGTCACCACGGTCGGAACACCTTCACCGGCCAAAGAGGATGACTGGTCAGAGAGCCTGCCTCAGGCGCATGACACATTAACCGCTATCAGCAATGCTGTGGCAAACAGCCTTCGCCAAAACCGGATACCGGTTTTGCTTGCCAATACCTGTTCAGCAAGTCTCGCCAGTCTGCCTGTAGCTGCCCGCGAACGACCGGACAGTGTGGTTTTGTGGATCGACGCTCATGGCGATTTCAACACTCCTGCTACAACCGGCTCCGGCTATCTTGGCGGCATGGTAGTTGCTGCGGCCTGCGGCCTGTGGGACAGTGGCTCAGGGAGCGGCTTGCGGCCGGAACAGGTGATTATTGTCGGCGGACGGGACATTGATGATGAAGAAGCTGCATTGCTGCAAAAAGCCGGTGTCCGCGTTATTCCGCCATCAGAAGTAACACCGGAAGCCATTATGAAAGCCACCGGCGATGCACCGGTCTGGATTCATGTTGACTGGGATGCGCTTGAACCGGGCTTTGTGCCTGCCGCTTATAAAGTGCAGGACGGCTTGCTACCGGAACAACTCCGCGCATTATTTGCAGCGCTGCCGCGTGAGAAAATTGCAGGGATTGAACTTGCGGAATTTGAAGCATCGGATGACGATCAGGCCAATGCCGCGGCTCTGGGTATTCTGAAAGAGATTGTCACTCCTTTATTCACAAAAGGGTAATGTCCAACCTGCTGACTACTCACAAGCAGTGTCAGGGCTTAGCGATGACGCGCCGTCGCTTCTGATCGTGCTGCCTATGAATACCTGTATGAAAGCGCAGTTCCGGCAATTGCGCTTTCACTGACACAGCCTGTTCCGCCAAATTACGCGCTACCTCTGCACAGGCCTGTTCATAAGCAGCCGCTTCCAGCCATATTTCCAGAAGCTGCTGCCCGTGCTGTACAGTCCGGTAATCGCTGATACCGGTCTTGGCTGTTGCCATCGCCTGCCGGATAAGATCAGACGGGATCATACGCAATGTGCCGTCTGCTGTGCGCCAATAGAGAATATCATCACAGCGCCCCTCAATCCGCTTCAGACGAAGACTGGCACAACCGCACGGACAAGGCTCATTATCGGGAATTAATATATCGTCGAGACGATATTTCAGCACCGGCTGTGTCTCGCGCGTCAGATCTGTAATGATTGGAGCAAATGCGCCGCTGGCTTCATCAATTATATCACGCTCAATATGTACATAGGCTTCGTTAAGATGCAGGTTACCGGCGCGGCAGGTCATGCCCAATACACCTTCCGTGCATTGATAGACCTGATCGACCCGCACGCCAAACACCGCTTCAATCGCGCTTTTGTCCTCCGGTGACAGCACTTCCGCCACGGAGATAAGACAGCGCGGAGCAATGTTGATTATCCGCTCCTTCTGCGCCTGTGCCAGAAGACCAAGAATTTGTGCTGGTGCGATAAGCACTGTGGGTTGCTGATCCGCAAGCCTTTGCAAATGGCTGTTAAATGATTGTAACAGATCATAAAATTCAAAACTGATCAGCGCATTGCCCAGCCGCTCATAGAGCATATTATTGGCACGCAGAAACAGAGACACACGCTGTCGCTGCAGAAATGACGGTGAAAAGCGCCCCAGCATCAGCGTGGCCCATAATGCCCGCTCGCGCTTGTTCGAGGCAAAAAGTCCGCGTTGTCCTGAAGTGCCGGTAGAAAGCCCCACAGCAATATTGCGGATCATCGGTGCGAAATCACGCTCCTGCTCAGAGGTCAGTGCAATATGCAGCGCTTCTTCCTTCGTGATACCAGCGGTGTTGATATCGGTGAAATGCTCCATCATCAGAGCTTTATTCATCAACGGCCAGTCAGATAACGGCTTACCGGCATAAGGCGCATAAAAAGGGGAGCGCGGCATGATATTGCGGCGCAAATGCTGAAACGCCTTTTGCTGATGCTGCGAAATCGCCTCACGGGATGCAAAACCTTTGCCATATCGGGCACGGAGAAAGACGGAAAGCGGGGTCATCCTCTCTCCCCGTGGCTGTTCAAAGGATAGGCTTCCGTGCAATGCGAGGCCATAATCCGTACCTGCGGATTGGTCAGATGAAATGCACGCAGCTTTGCAAAAGTCTCAAGAAAAGCATTGCGGTCGCCAAGACGGCGCAAAGTCATATCGGGCGGCAACCGGTTTTGTCTCAGTGCTTCAAGGCTCCAGATTGCATCCGCCACCAGAAAAATTGCGCCTTGTGATGTGGCAGGCAGAAACAAACCTGTCTGGCCGAAACCATGCCCCGGAAGTTCCACGACCAGCGCCGACTGATCGCCCAGAAGGTCATAACCATTGCCGAAAGCCTCAAGCCCGTAAGTTGCAAGGCTGACGCAAGGCAATGACTCGATGGCCTGCAAATTCAGAGATTTCAGCCTGTCGCGGATGAGCGCCGGACATCCCGCCTTTAAAGTCGCAAGACGGGGCGCGGCCAGTTTCTCAATCGCCTGACGCGATGTTATAACCGGCGGTATTGCATGCAGATCGAACAGGCCCGACACATGATCGGCATGAAGATGCGAAAGAAAAACAAGATCGGGCTGAGCAATGCCGCGCTTTTGCAACTGTTTTGGCAGGCTGTCATCAGCATCAAAGGTAACGGGTGTCAGCCAGCGGTAAATCCGCTCGGGAAAAGCTGCCGTTGCCTCTCCGAACAGCTTTCCGTAACCCGTATCAAACAGAATTGTGCCGCGCACCGGATGGCGCAGCACTGCAATACCGGCAGGAAAACGCCCGATACGCCACGGTGCACCGCGCTGCGTCATCGCCAGCGGCCCCCTGCAATAGCCGACATGAAAAGATGTAAAATCCAGAATGGTTTCAGAGATTGCCGGCATAATCTTTAATCCCGTCCTCAATCGCCACGGCCGGTCTGTATCCCAATTTTACCTGCGCTTTGCTGATATCCAGTGTCAGACTGCAACCGAGCGATGCCACCGCCTGACAGGTCAGCACCGGCTCGCGGTCAGGTGCGAAAATGCGATGCAAAAATTCCAGCCCTTTGGCCAGCCGCATGGCATTACCATAGGAAATATGAATTTCACGCGGATGAGCATTATTTAATGCACAGACCGCTGCCAGCAATTCAGAGAAACGGTAAGCCTTGCCGGACGTGATATTGAAAACCTCACCGCAGGCATTTTCACTGAAACCGGCCAGCGCCATAGCCTGTGCTGCGTCCGACACATGAGTGATATCTATCCGGCTTTGCCCGCCGCCGATCATCGGCACCCGCCCGCGACGGATTGCCTGCAACAAACGCGGCATCAGCGAGCGGTCACCGGTGCCGTAAATCGCTCTGGGACGCAAGGCACTGGTGCGCATAGCTCCCTGCCGGTCTGCAGCAAGCACCAAACATTCCGCTTCATATTTGGTACGGGCATAATGACTGGGGAAATTTGCAGGCAATTCCGCATCTTCCGCCAGGTTAAACCGGTCTTCTCCGTTGGCATAAATACTCGGTGAAGATGCGAAGACAAACCGCGCCACATCCGCTTTGCGTGCAGCATCCAGCAGGTGCTGTGTCGCGGTTACATTAATCACCTGAAAATCTTCCGCTTTGCCCCAAGCTGTTGAAAGAGCGGCGCAATGAAAGACAATATCAACCTGCTGAAAGGCTTGCGCCGGATAATTGGCGCGCAGGTCAAAAGAGATAAACTCAATCCCGTGCGCTTGCAGCAATTGACCGGCACGCGCATCACGCCCCTGTGCCAGAACCTGATGTCCCTGCGCAGACAGATATTTTGCCAGAGCGTTGCCGAGGCATCCTGTTGCCCCTGTCACAAGTATCTTTGCCATTAATACCGCAATATTGTTCCGCCGATGGAAATCCCTGCCGAAGTACCGGCAAGCAAAACCAGATCATTGCGCTTAAGCCGTTGTTCCGTCACCGCCATATGGAGTGCCATCGGAATGGACGTGGCGATCTGATTGCCGAAACGCGAAAATGTATGAATAACCTTATCCGGATGAAGTCCGATCCGTGCCAGCCCGTGTGTCAGCGACGGGCCGCTCGCCTGATGGGGAATGATGCAGTCAATATCCGCAATATTCAGTTCACCTTGCGCGAATAAACGCTTCAAAAACCGTGGCAGATAACGCGCTGTTACGCGGAAAGCCGCCTGCCCGTTCATGCGAAAGTAAGAGGCATCCGCTGCCGCCACCGGATCAACCGCGGCTGATATCCGCGTGCCGCCACCAGCAAGCACACAGGCATCGCGCCCTTCCGAATAGGTTTCAAAACGGCTGGCAAGCAGACCTTCGCCATCGGCTGTCAGCACAACGGCCGCTGCACCATCGCCAAAAATGGCGGCAACATCCGGCTCATTCCAGTCCAGACCGACTGAGGCAATATCTGCGGAAAAAATCAGTACATTGCGGGCAAACCCCAGTTGAATTTTCATAGCGGCAAGATCGAGCGCCTGAATAAAACTGAGACAGGTTGCATTCACATCATAAGCTGAAATACCGGATTTCCCCAAACCCAGCCGGTGCTGAACCAATGTGGCGGTTGAAGGAATAACCTGCTCCATAACCCCGCAGGCACCGAGGATAAGATCAAGCTCCTGCGGCGCAATACCGGCAGCATCCAGTGCCTGCAATGCGGCCTGCTCAGCCATGAAAGAACTGGTTTCCGCACCTTGCGCCACATAGCGGGCATTGAGGCCAAAGCGGTTTTCCACAGTACCGGACGGCCAGTCCAGCATCGCATCAATTTCCGTGGAGAGAACACATTTTTCAGGCAGATAAGCGCCGGTTCCTGCGATTTTCAACCCTGGTTTCAATCCGGGACTTCCCGCACCATTTTCAACGATGGCCATTGATACTCGCAATTAAATTATGGTGTTCTTTAACGGGGTCGCATGATAGCCCGCCCCGGTCAAGAGACGTTTTGTAACGGAGTTTAGTGACAATGACGGCAAAGTCAGGCTATTTAACGGGTCTGTGCTTCAGCGAAAGACCATGTTTCGCAGACGGGAAATGAGCGGGAGACCGGATGAATTCGCTGTATTTGCGCCTTTGGACTATGCTGACCGGCTGGGGTGCTGTCGGGCTGATTTACAGCCTGACCAGCAGTCAGGATCAGGCATCGGCCATCATGCTGCAACCGTCAGCGATTGATCTGTGGTTTGATTTCGACCCAAATGCTATCTGGCTATACTTGTCTTTTTTCCCGCTGGTGGCGATGGCATATCTGTTTTGCCCGCAAACACGGCTGGTCTGGCTGGCGAGATCCATGCAGCTTTCTGCCTTAGGCGCAGGGATCATTTTCACCTTCTGGCCGACAACAATGCAGTTTCCGCCGGTTACACAGGATACATTCAGCGCCTCGGTTCTGAAATTGCTGATCCAATATGATTCATTGCAGAACTGCCTGCCGTCCCTGCATGTGACGCTCACAATACTGGCAGTCTGTGCGCTTTGGCAAAGAACGCATATTCTGCGCAGTTCCGTTATAGCTCTGTGGGGCGCAGCGATTACAGTGTCTATTCTGCAATTACATCGCCACCAATTCGTAGACCTGCTCGGCGGCACGGCTCTGGCTATCTGTGCAGGCCTGCTCACTCAGCGGGTGCTGAATATGAGAGCGGAAATGGCTGTGAGGCGCGCCACATGATCGCTATTACCTTTCCGATTTTTCTGCTGATTATCCTTGTGCTTAGTGAAATGATTATCCTGAGCAAAACAGGCAAGGAAAAAGTCGACTGGCATGATGTGGTGTTCAACCTCAATTCCGGCCATCTGATGCTTTGGCTGTTTCGTGGTCTGGAACTTGCCTGTTATGGTTTTATCGTTGCAAATTTCAGCCTGAATATTGTGTCGGAGTGGTCACCGGTCTGGCTGTGGTTGTTTGCTATTCTGATGTGGGATTTCTGCTTTTACTGGCTGCATCGTCTGCATCATAAATTCGCGCTGCTCTGGGCTGTGCATGTGGTGCATCATCAGGGAGAGCATTTCAATCTGTCGCTGGCCGTGCGCAATTCATGGTATTCCTCCCTCGCTTCCATTCCCTTTTTTATCCCTATGGCACTGCTGGGCGTTCCGCTATCCGTCTTCATCACGGTTTCAGTGCTGCATTATGCCATTCAGTTGATGAACCACAGCGCTCTCACGCCAAGACTTGGTTTTCTGGAATATATTCTGGTCACACCGGCGCATCACCGCATCCATCATGTGGATGACAGAGCCTATTCGGACTCGAATTATGCGGGAAGTTTTGTGTTCTGGGACAGGCTGTTCGGCACCTATCGTCCGGATCTGCCTGAAACAGATTTCGCCTATGGTGTAAAAGGCAACAAGTCTTCTCAGAACCCGTTTATTGCCAGCAATGAGCCTTTCCGCCAATATTTGCAGGCACGCAGAGAGAAGAAACAACAGAAAGCGCCGGATTTTGTCAGCTCCGGTTTTATTATCTTAAGCGGTGCCGTCATCCTGTTTGCACTCGTGACCGGCTATATCTGGCTCTATGGCTATCAGCTCAGCCAATCTGTCACAGAACAGGCTTTGCTGTTTATTTTCCTCGCAACCGGCTCCATTGCTTTAGGCGGTATCAGTGAGGGCAGACAATGGGCAGTTCTAGGCTGGTTTGCGATTACATGGCTGATGCTGCTCAGTTTTGCGCTGTATTTTGAATGGCACGGTCTGTTCTGGATGGTCTCTATGACTGCCTTAGCCGCACACAGTACCGCAGTGTTATTCGGCTGGGGGCGCACTGCCGTAATCCACAGCGCTGATACCCTGAAATAATCTCTGCAACTTATCCGGTAAAACATCCGTCTTAGTCGCATTGACTCTCCGGCGAAGAAGCCGTATCGAAAGATGATTAATCGTTTAATCAAGATCGTCTTATGTCCGATTCCCTGCAACCAAAACAAACGGTCAATCTTAGCGATGTCGCTAAGGCTCTTGGCGTGTCAGTTGCAACGGTGTCCAATGCCTTGTCCGGCAAAGGACGCGTATCGGCCAGTCTTATCTCCCGCATTAAAACTAAAGCTGCCCAGATGGGTTATGTCCCGAGCCATACAGGGCGGGCTTTGCGCACAGGGCGCAACAGCGTGCTGGGTCTGGTCTTGCCGGATATTGCCAATCCGCTGTTTCCGCAGATTGCACAGGCGATTGAAGCAGCGGCTGCGGCTGCCGGTTATGGTATTCTGATTGCAGACTCGCGCGGCGACGTCAGTCTGCAGACTGAGGCGATCAACCGCTTGATTGAATATGGTGTCGATGGTCTGGTGATTGTACCGCGTCTTGGCACCCGCATTGCGGATCTGGATATTCCTGTCGCGGTGATCGACAGCCCTTCAACCCCCGGCAATACTGTTGCGGCGGATCACTGGCAGGGCGGCGAACTGGTAGGACAACATCTGCTGTCCGGCGGACACCGTAAAGTGCTGCTGATCGGTAAAAATCCGGCCTCTATCGTGCAAAATGACCGCTTAGGCGGTATTCGCGCAGGATTAGGCAGACAAACAGACATTGATGTTCTGTGGATCGAACATCACGAGGCTGAATTCGGCAAAGGTGCCCATCTCGGCCTGAATGAGAAAATTGCATCCGGCACAACGGCCATTGCCGCCGTGTCTGATGTGCATGCCCTGCGTGCGATGACCGAGCTTTATCACAGCGGGTACCGCGTGCCGGATGATGTCAGTGTTATTGGTTTTGATGACCTGTTTTGGGCTTCGGGCATTACGCCTGCGCTTTCCACCGTGCGCATGGATTTGCCGCGCATCGGTGAGATTGCCATTGCCTCACTGGTACAGGTGATTGAGAGCAAAAGTGAAAATCGCAAAGGACCGGTGCCGACATTCGGCACCTCCCGCGTACCGATGACGCTGATTGCCCGCCAAACATGCCGTTCTATTCTGTTCGATCACTCATCAGAGCATTTCCAGTATCAATGAAAACATCAGAAATGCTCTGTCTCTTTGTTCTTATCGCATTATCCGGACGAACAACCGGTTCCCACTTTTTCTGGAAATGCTCCAACTCCGCAAAAGGACTTTAAAAGTGCTGAAGAAACTCATCGCCGCATCCACCATGGCGCTTCTGACCACAGCGTCTTATGCCGCTGACAAAACCCTGACCATCTCGGTTTACGCTTTTGCGCAGGATGATTTTAAAGAAATCCTCTACAAGCCGTTTGAAGAAAAATGCGGCTGTAAACTGGTTGTTGAAACCGGCAACAGCGTAGAGCGTCTGGCTAAAATGGAAGCCAACAAAGCCAGCCCTGTTGTGGATATGGCTGTTGTTTCTATGGCTGATGCGCTGCAGGCTTCCCGCGCCGGCCTGATCGACAAGATCGACACATCGAAGCTTTCCAACTTCGACAAGCTCTACGACATTGCCAAAGACCCGAACAAAGACGGCATGAGCGTTGGCTATACATTCTATGCAACCTCGATCGTCTACCGCACAGACAAGATGAAAATCGAGTCCTGGGCAGATTTGCTGAAGCCTGAATATGCACCGCATATTGCTTTCCCGAATGTAACCACCAATCAGGGCCCGACAGCGCTTTACATGCTGGAAAAATCCCTTGGCCATAATGAAGCTGATCTGAAAAACGCCATTGCTGCGGTTGGTGAAAAGTCTGATGACATTGTGACTTTCTACGTCAAATCCTCGCAGCTCGTGCAGCTGATGCAGCAGGAAGAAATCTGGGCAGCGCCAATCGGCCGTTTCTCCTGGGCGCCTTTCACCAAACTTGACCTGCCGCTCGGCTGGGCAACACCGAAAGAAGGCCAGACCGGTGGCATGAATGTGATGGTCGTTGCCAAAGATTCCAAGAACCGCGATCTGGCGCTGGAATTCATGGACTTCTGGCTCTCAACAGAAATTCAGACCAAAATTGCTGAAAAGCTGGTCGACAGCCCTGCCAATAAGGAAGTTAAGGTTTCTGACGAAGTTGCTGATAATATTACCTATGGCGAAGAAACCGCTAAAAGCCTTCAGCTCATTCCGTCTGATGTCGTTCTCGACAACCGTGACACATGGCTGAAAGAATGGAACGCCAAAATCGGCCAGTAATCCGGCCCAAATAACAGCAGCTGCCCGTAACATTTGCAGTTCACGGGCAGCTTTCTTTTTTGATGCATTATCCCGCCTCCGGTTAGGCCACCTGTCTTATAGGAAAGCTTATGTTCAACAACCGCACCGAAGCCATGTGGCTGGCCTTGCCGGCAGCGCTTTTCGCGGCACTTGTCTTCCTCGTCCCTGTCATTCTTCTGCTGTCTGAAGGTTTCAGATCGACAGAAGGATGGACAATTGCCCCATGGATTGATTTCTTCTCCGAGCCGATGAACCGCACCGTGTTCTGGCGTACCCTGCGGCTGGGACTGGAAGTAACCGTTGTCGCCGCGATTATCGGCTATGCCACCGCATGGGCGATTGTCGGCCTGCCTGCCAATTCCAAAGGCCGGATGATCGGTCTGATCATGCTGCCAATGATGATCTCGCCGGTTGCCCGTACCTATGCGTGGATCGTTATTCTCGGCCGCACCGGTATTATCAATCAGGCCTTGCAGGCTGTGGGTTTAAGCGATGCGCCACTGCGTATTCTGTTCACCGAAACCGCAATCTTCATCGGTCTGCTGCAGCTGTTTCTGCCGCTGATGGTAATCTCGCTGATCAGTGCGCTGGAAAATCTGCCGAAAGATGTGGTGCCTGCAGCCCGCGTGCTCGGTGCAAGCTGGTTTACTGTTTTCTGGAAAATCATTCTGCCGCTGACCAAAGAAGGTCTGGTTGTTGGCGGCACACTGGTCTTCACCGGTTCGCTCACCGCCTATATCACACCGGCCATTCTTGGTGGCTCCAAGGTTCTGATGCTGGAAACACTGCTCTATCAGCATGTAACCGTATCCAATAATTTTGCTGCGGCCAGCGTTATCGCACTCATTCTCGTCGTGATGAGTTTCGCCGCTAATATTCTTCTGAAGCGTATTGCGACAGTGAAGGGCAAAAAATGAACACGAATTTGCTTTCACGGCTGATTAATCCGGCCAATCTAGTTCTCTGGCTCGTCATTGTCTTTCTGATCGGCCCGTTCCTCATCATCGTTGCCGCATCTTTCTCGGCCGGTGACACACTGGCATTCCCGCCGCAGGGCTTCTCGCTGAAATGGGTCTATAAGGTCTTTACCATCGAGAGTTTCCAGCAAAGCTTCGTCACCTCCATGGTTCTGGCGGTCGGTGGTACTCTGGTGGCTTTGGCACTCGGCGTACCGGCAGCCTATGCGATGGCGCGCTATGACATGCCGTTTTCTGAAACCGTGCGCACGATTGTCTCTTCGCCGATCATTGTGCCGGGTATTATCGTTGGTCTGGCACTGCTGCGTTATTTCGTGGTGCCGGTTGGTATGTCGATCACGCTGGCGCTGTTTTTGGCGCATACGGCACTGGTGCTGCCTTATGCCGTGCGCGTGGTGTCTGCCAGTCTCAACAATCTGCGCTCGGATATGGAAGAAGCGGCTGTGCTGCTCGGCTGCTCGCGTGCCGGTGCTTTCTTCCGCGTGGTGATGCCGAATATCCGCGGCGGTATTCTTTCCGCTTTCATTCTCGGCTTTGTCACCAGCTTCAATCAGGTGCCGGTGTCACTGTTCCTCTCCGGCCCCGGTGTGCGTACCCTGCCAATCGATATGCTGGGCTATATGGAAATCGTGTTTGATCCTTCCATCGCAGCCCTCTCCTCTCTGCTTGCTTTTCTGTCCATGGGCATTGTCCTTCTCGCAGAACGTTTCCTAGGATTCTCCCGCTATGTCTGATCAAGCCTTTCTTACTCTCGACCAGCTGACACTGCGTTACGGCAACACTACGGCCGTGGATAAGCTCAATCTCACAATCAACAAAGGTGAGTTGCTGGCGCTGCTCGGCCCTTCGGGCTGCGGTAAAACCACTACCATGCGTGCGATTGCAGGCCTGATGGATGTGGCAGGCGGCACCATCCGTCTGGATAATAAAGACATTACCCGTGTTGCTGCCAATAAGCGCGAAATCGGGCTGGTGTTTCAGTCCTATGCGCTGTTCCCGCACCTCACTGTATTTGACAATGTTGCCTTCGGCCTCAAGCTCAAAGGCATCAAGGGTGATGAACTGCGCCAGAAGGTTGAAAGCGGTCTGAAATCCGTTGGTCTGGCCAAATTCGCTGACCGTAAGCCGCCGGAATTGTCCGGTGGTCAGCAGCAACGTGTTGCCCTTGCCCGCTCGATGGTGATGGAACCGAAAGTGCTGCTGCTCGATGAGCCGCTGTCCAATCTGGATGCGCGTCTGCGTCTCGACATGCGCACCGAATTGCAGCGCGTGCAGCAGGAAACCGGCGTGACCATGATCTTCGTGACTCACGATCAGGCAGAAGCGTTGGCGCTCGCTGACCGTATCGTGGTGATGCGTGCCGGTGCGATTGAACAGATCGGCACACCGGAAGAAATCTATAATCATCCGGCATCGCGCTTTGTAGCTGACTTTGTCGGTTTCGAAAATGTCTATGCGATCCGCGACGGCAAACTCTATTCCGAAACTGGTGAAGTGCCGCTCAATGCACCATTGCCGAAAGCTGCCGGTCTGGCGTTCCGCCCGAAGATCGTCACACTGGGTTCCGGCCCGCTCAAAGGTATTGTGCGCGGCGCCGCATTTGCCGGTAACACCCGTGAATATGTGCTGGAAACACCATTCGGCTCAGTCAAAGCCGATGTTGATGCCGCTCTGCCTGCCTATGCACTGGGCGATGAGGTTGCCTTTGATCTGCCAATTGATCAGGCGGCAATTCTGGAACGGGAGTAAATTTCAGCATGGGTGTCTGGATTGATACGGATATGGGCTTTGATGATATTGCCGCCATTCTGGTGGTGAAACATCTGGGTCTAGAAATCGACGGCGTGTCTCTCATTTTCGGAAATACGGAACTTGGTCAGGTCTGCCGCAATGCGGCGGGCGCGACACAGGTTTTCGGCTGGGATTTTCCGATCTATCGCGGGCGGCACAAACCGGTTCTGGCGGAGATTGAAACTGCCGCCGGAATTCTCGGCGAAACCGGCATTCCGACACTCGGCCTGAATTTACCTGTCTGTGAAGATAATACACAGGGCTGTGCCTTCACCGCCCTGTGCAACTGGCTGGAAAATACCTGCGGTACCAAGCGCGTTCTTGCACTTGGCCCCCTCACCAATATTGCCGCGCTGGCACTGGCACGCCCCGATCTGGCAGCACAGATTGACGAGTTGGTCTGGATGGGCGGCGGCGTTGGCAAAGGCAACCACACGGCCTCGGCCGAGTTCAATGCTCTTGCCGATCCGGAAGCACTGGCAATTGTGCTTGCCCATGAGCTGCCACTGAAAATGGTAGAGCTTGATTTCTGCCGTAAAATTCTGGCCACGCCGGATGATGTGCATCCGATCCGCGCAGCCGGTGGTGCCAATGCCGCTTTGATTGCCGATATGACAGGCGGCTTTATCAATATTGCAATCTCGCGTGGCCGCACGGCCATGGCGCTCTATGATCCGGCAGCAGCTGTGGCTTTTGCCCGTCCTGATCTGGTGCGTTTTGACAGGGCTTTTATCGGTGCGGAACTTTGCGGCTCGATGACACGCGGCCGCACCGTGGTAGAAACCCGCTCCAGCCATGCCGCCTTCAACGCCGCCTATGCAGCTGACGGCGATGCGGAAGCCATTCTCGGCATTATTTTCGATGCCCTCAGAACAGAGGCAGCCAAATCATGACACATGCAAAACCCTTTGATCTGAGTTCCCCTGAACTGCGCCTTAGAGCAGCAGCCGCGGCACGCGGTGCGGAAGCTTTTGACTGCCTGATTATCAACGGCACCGTCATTGATATGGTGACCGGAGAACATCGCCGTGCCGATATCGGCATCACCGGCGCTCTGATTGCCTCCGTTCATGCACCCGACAGCCGCAAAGATGCGGCAAAAATCATTGATGCCAAAGGCGGTTATATCACACCGGGTCTGATCGATACGCATATGCATATTGAAAGCTCGATGATCACCCCTGCCACCTATGCACAAGCCGTGGTGCCGCGTGGTGTAACAACCATTGTCTGGGACCCGCATGAATTCGGCAATGTGCATGGCGTAGCCGGTGTTGACTGGGCAATTGCGGCAACCCGTGATCTGCCGCTGCGTACCATTATGCTGGCACCTTCCTGTGTGCCGTCCGCACCGGGACTGGAACTGGCCGGTGCAGATTTTGACGCTGATGTACTAAACAATCTGCTGGCACGTCCTGAAATCGGCGGCATTGCCGAAGTCATGACCATGCGCAATGTCATTGACGGCGAACCGCGGATGAGTGCCATTGTCCATGCGGGGCTGGCAGCGGGCAAACCGGTATGCGGTCATGCACGCAGCCTCACCGGCTCTGATCTCGCGGCCTTTATGGCAGCGGGTGTGACTTCCGATCATGAGCTGGTTTCCGGCCAAGATCTGATGGAAAAACTGCGTGCCGGTCTGACGATCGAGATGCGCGGTTCCCATGACCATCTGTTGCCGGAATTTGTGCAGGAACTGAACCGCCTCGGCCATCTGCCGCAAACTGTTACCCTCTGTACGGACGATGTATTCCCTGATGATCTGCTCAATGCCGGTGGTCTTGATGATGTGGTGCGCCGCCTCGTGCGCTATGGCATGAAACCGGAATGGGCTTTGCAGGCGGCAACGCTCAATGCAGCGCGCCGCTTTGGTCGGGATGATCTGGGGCTGATTGCGGCAGGACGCCGTGCGGATATTGTGATCTTCGACAACCTGTCCGACTTCACTGCACAGACCGTGCTGACCAATGGTGCAGTAGTTGCTTCAAGCGGTGTTCTCGCACATTCCCTCACCAGCACCAGCGCCGGTGATTTCCTGCAATCCATGAAGATCGGTGCTTTAAGCGCCGATGATTTCCGCATTCGCAGCGATGCCAAGAGCGTTGTGGTGGCAACCATTGACCGCCCGCGCTTTACTCAATGGGGTCAAGCGGAAACGGACGTCGTCAATGGTTTTGTAGTACCGCCGCAAGGTGCAACCATGATTGCCGTTGCCCATCGCCATGGTCGCGCAGAAGCGAAACCGCGCGTTGGTTTCCTGCGCGAATGGGGCAGCTGGCGCGGTGCTTTCGCCACCACCGTTTCCCATGACAGCCATAATCTCACAGTCTTCGGCGGCAACGAAGAAGACATGGCACTCGCAGCCAATGCCGTGATCGCTGCCGGTGGCGGCATGGCTGTTGCGCTGAACGGCAAAGTCACTGCTCTGCTGCCATTGCCGGTTTCCGGTCTGGTGTCTGAGGCATCGCTGGCCGATGTCGCCGCGCAGTTTGCAGCTTTGCGTACCGCTATGGATGATGTGGTTGACTGGCAGCCGCCTTATCTCATTTTCAAAGCCTGTTTTGGTGCAACACTGGCCTGCAATGCCGGCCCGCACCAGACTGATCAGGGCATTGCCGATGTTAAAACCGGACAAGTGCTGGCCTCCCCTATTTTGCTAGAGCGTGTCGCGTTTAATCTCACTCATGGCGCTCGCCCTAGTTTTTCTTAATTGTCGCATGTTCGCGAACGCTAAATGAGTCCATTTAGCTGCGACATGCTTTAGTGACAGAGTAATACCTATGACTGACCCTATCCTCGACGATATTGCTTTTCTGACCGAGCTGC
The DNA here is from genome assembly GCF_000409565.1 of Pseudochrobactrum sp. AO18b. Classification (NCBI taxonomy): domain Bacteria; kingdom Pseudomonadati; phylum Pseudomonadota; class Alphaproteobacteria; order Hyphomicrobiales; family Brucellaceae; genus Pseudochrobactrum; species Pseudochrobactrum sp. AO18b. The sequence continues at coordinate 38,333 of NZ_ANNO01000052.1, read as the reverse complement.
GCCGTGATCTGCATGCGCATCCTGAACTCGGTTTTGAAGAAGAGCGCACCTCGGATATTGTTGCCAAACTTCTGGAAGAGGCAGGTATCACTATTCATCGCGGTCTTGGCGGTACAGGTGTGGTCGGCACTTTGCAGATCGGTAACGGCACCCGCACCATTGGCCTGCGCGCAGATATGGATGCGCTAGCGATGCCGGAAATGGCGGATCGTCCTTATAAGTCAAAATTCGCCGGTAAAATGCATGCCTGCGGCCATGACGGCCACACCACGCTTCTGCTGGGTGCAGCCCGTGCGCTTGCCAAAAGCCGTAATTTCTCCGGCACTGTGCATTTCATCTTCCAGCCTGCAGAAGAAGGTCGTGGCGGTGCCAAGCGCATGGTTGAAGAAGGACTGTTCAACCTGTTTCCGTGCGATGCGGTTTATGGCCTGCATAATATGCCGGGTCTTGATCCTGATGAAATCGCTGTGGTTGAAGGTCCTCAGCTTGCCTCTTCCGACAGCTGGCGTGTCACCTTCCGCGGCACCGGCACCCATGGTGCCAAGCCACATCTCGGCAAAGATCCGGTCACGGCAGCCGCAACTTTCATAGCCTCACTGCAAACAATTATTGGTCGCGTGGTCGACCCGCTGCAACCGGCTGTCGTCAGCGCCTGCTCTTTGCAGGCCGGTGATCCGAAGGCGCTCAATGTTATTCCGGATATTGTGGAAATCGGCGGCACAGCCCGTGCCTATACTCCGCATGTCCGTGATCAGCTTGAGCAGGAAATCGGCCGCCTCGCACAGGGTACTGCGATGATGTACGGCATTGCTGCGGAATATGATTTTATCCGCCGCATCCCGCCGGTCGTGAACAATGCCGACGCCACAGCCCGTGCACTGCGTGCCGCGCAGGATGTGTTTGGCAGCAAAGTGCGCACCAGCTTCCCGCCTTCCACTGCGGGCGATGATTTCGCCTTCTTCGCCGGTGAAGCTCCGGGTTGCTATGTCTGGCTCGGCAACGGCCCTGCTGTCGACGGTGCCCTGCACCACAATACCGCCTATGACTTCAATGATGATGCCATTGAACACGGCGTGCGTTTCTGGACACGCCTTGTCGAACAGGAATTGTCGGGAGACCATGATGCAACCGCATGAATTCTGGCAAAAACTCTATGCGCCTGAAACATTTGATGTGCAGGGCGTGCATGAGACTTTCTTTCCGGCAACGCTGGATGACGGCCGTCAGCTACAACTGCCGATCCGCCCGCTCTCGGACAAACAACATGCGCTGGCATCGCTGATCGTCAATCAGGCTGCCTTTGATGTGGTTGATGCTTTGTCCGATGATCTGGCCGCTAAACTCAAGGTCTTTGAGCCGGATGTGATTGTCGGTCTGCCGACACTGGGTCTGACCCTTGCCAGCGAAGTGGCGCGCAAACTCGGCCACAGCCGCTATGTACCTTTGGGGACTTCGCGCAAATTCTGGTATGAGGAAGAATTGTCGGTACCACTGTCTTCCATCACCACTCCGGATCAGATCAAACGGCTCTATATCGATCCGCGTATGCTGCCGCTGCTTGATGGCCGCCGTATTGCTCTGGTGGATGATGTAATTTCCAGCGGCACGTCGATTGTGGCAGCGCTCAATCTGCTGAATTCCCGTGCACTCAAGCCGGTCGTTATCGGTGCGGCAATGCTGCAAACCCAGCGCTGGCGTGCACCGCTTGAGCAACTCGGCGCAGAATTTGCCGAGATGACACGTGGCTGTTTCATCACACCGATGCTGAAGCACGGCGAAAACGGCGGCTGGATAATCGCCGCCTGACAAGACCATTTACAGGTCAGATGCATTCACAGGCTCAGTCAGCAACAACATAGCCGGGCTGTAAGTTTCAGGATCAAGACGCCTGGTCAGGATTGCCGCAATAGCAATGCTGACCATGTGCCATTTCCAGCCTGCTGCAAAACTTCCGGTCTGCTCATGCAGCACGGAAACAATCAAAGGCGGCAGAGCTGCCAGCAAAAAACCTCCGCCCTGCATGACTGCGGAGAGCGCTCCGGCCTGTAACGGGTCAGGAATATGCTCCAGAGCCACCACCAGCAGCAGTGAAAAACAGCCTCCCAGTCCCGCACCGACAAGCGCAACATAAAGAAACGGAGCGCTTGCTGGTGCAAAAGCAAAACCGGCAAATCCTGTAAACTGCATCGCAAGCGCCAACCACAGCCATGGTCTGCGATCCCTGCTGTTGCCCTGCGCCAAAGCAGGCATAATCAGCGCGGAAACAGCCTGACACAGTGCCATAACGGCAAGCAGACTACCGCTCGCCGTAACACTCCATCCCGCTTCCTGATAATAAGGCGCAAGCCAGGCTATGACGGATGAATAACCGCCATTCACCAGTCCGAATGCAATCATCAGCAACCATGTCCGCGGACGGGAGAATAATTTTGTCAGGCTTTTACCGGCCTGAACCGAGGTTGAAACGGGGAGTACCGCCCAGACCAGAACAGTTGCAAGAAGTCCCAGAATTGCAAAATAACCGAAGCCTGCCTGCCATGTTCCGGTCAGCTGCACAATAACAGGTGACAATTGCGCACCAAGCGCGCCGCCTGCCAGCAGCATAGCGGAATAAAGCCCCATAATATTGGCGAAACACTCGGGAAAACGCTGTTTGATAATTGCAGGAAAAAGCGCCTGCACCGCCGCAACGCCAAGGCCGATAATAGCTGCTGTCATCAGCAATGCAGGCCCCGTGGTTACAGTCAGCCGCATCAAAGTACCGACAGTGATACAGGTCAGCGCCGCAAGAAGAATGCCGCGCATCTCACCCGTACGTAACAATGCGGGACCGGCAAATGCCACGCAACCCATCAGCGCCATAGGTATCAGTGTCAGCAGCGCCATACCGTGATGGCTCAATCCGGTTGCGTGACTGATATCTTCTGCGAGAGGGCCGATAGCCGCAATAAAGGGCCGGAGATTAAGCGCCACAACAATAACAGCCATCAGGAAAAGATAATTTCTGCCCTCCTTCATATTCATCTTTCTCCTGATCGTTTTGCCTGCAGGCATAGTGAAACAGGCAGCCGCGCACCACGCTCATAGCGCCCTGAAAACTGCCTGCTTTACCGGTATCTTGTCTTATATGTCAGCTGATACGTGCGTAATGTTCAAAGCCGACGCTCTTCAGCGGAATTGCCTCATGCTGATAGCCGACCGGACGGATCGGGCTTTTGAGTTCACGGGACAAAAGTTTGCGCTCACGACGTTTCTCCGGATGCACAATCGGCACCGCGTCCAGCAAACGCCGCGTATAAGGATGTGCAGGTGAACTCAAGACAGCATCACGCGGACCGATCTCGATAATCTCACCCAGATACATGACCGCGATGCGATCGCTGACTTTTTCAACCACCGCCATATCATGGGAAATGAAAAGGATGGAAATGGCATATTCCTCCTGAATTTCCTCCAGCAAGTCCAGAATTTGCGCCTGAATGGACACATCCAGAGCGGAAACCGGCTCATCGGCGATAATCACCTTCGGGTTCAGAGCCAGTGCGCGGGCAATGCAGATACGCTGCCGCTGACCACCGGAAAACTGATGCGGATAGCGGTCTGCCTGTGCTTTTGTCAGCCCCACCCTGTCCAGCAATTGCAAAACCCGTGCCTGTATTTCAGCGGCAGTTCCCATACCATGAATATGCAACGGTTCCGCAACAATCTGCGCAACTGTCATACGCGGGTTCAAAGATGCATATGGATCCTGAAAAACCATCTGGATACGCTTGCGTGTTTCGCGCATATCCGAGGCATTCATGTCTCCCAGTTTACGCCCCTGCAGCCATATTTCACCGCTATTGGCCTGTATCAGTTGCATGATTGCTTTGCCGGTCGTGGATTTACCGCAACCGCTTTCGCCAACCAGTGATAAGGTTTCTTTTTCCCGCAGCTCAAAGGAGACATTTTCCACCGCGTGAACATTGGCAACAACGCGCTGAAACATACCTTGCCGCACAGAAAACCGTGTCACGAGATTGCGCACACTCAGCACAGCATCCGATGTATTCTCAACGGCAATGGCATCATTACCGCGCATTTCACCAAGTTTAGGCGCGGCATCCAGCAAACGACGGGTATATTCATGCTGCGGATTGTTGAAAACAGCGTGAACCTCCCCCCTTTCAACAATTGCTCCGTTCAGCATCACCACAACCTTGTCGGCGATCTCGGCCACGATACCCATATCATGGGTAATCAGCAGAATGGCCATACCGGTTTCCTGCTGAATAGTTTTCAGCAGAGCCAGAATTTCCGCCTGCACAGTTACATCCAGTGCAGTCGTCGGCTCATCGGCAATCAGCAAATCCGGCTTGCACAGAATGGCCATGGCAATCATCACACGCTGGCGCATACCGCCTGACAGCTCGTGGGGATATTGTTTCAACCGTCGCTCGGCTTCCGGAATACGCACCTGATTGAGTGCTTCCAATGCGAGGCGCCCTGCCTCAGCCTTGCTCACCTGCCGGTGCCGGATAACAACCTCAGCCAGTTGCGCCTCAATCGTCAGAACCGGATTGAGCGAAGTCATCGGCTCCTGAAAAATCATGGCAATCCGATCACCACGCAGCGCCTGCACCTGCTTTTCATCCATCGCGTAGAGATCAACGCTCTGCCCCGCTTTGTCATAGAGCAATGCCTGCCCGCCGGTGATTGTGCCGCCCATAAATCCAACCAGCCGCATCACCGACTTGGCCGTTACCGATTTGCCGGAGCCGGACTCACCGACCAGCGCCACGATCTCCCCGCGCCCGATGGCAAGATCTATGCCTTTCACCGCAAAGGTTGAGGCATCCATACCCTTAAACTGTACGGCAAGGTCAGAAATTTCGAGCAATTTTTCGGTCATCATAATCTCCGGCAAACAGGCTTTATGGTCTCAGCAAGCGGCGTAAGCGCGAATTTCCACGGCGCAGTCACGCCGTGCCGCATGTCCCGTTACAACCGACAATGCCGGAACACCTTCAGGATCAATCCAGTCATTCCACACTTCGCAAAAAGCGTCATATTCGCTGATATCGAACAGCCAGACCTGTACCATCAAAATGTCTTTGCGCGATGATCCGACACTCTGAAAATAGTCATCAATAATATTCAGGATTTGCAAAGACTGGTCTTTGACATCTCCCCCTTTATCCGGTGCTGTCAGACAAACCGAAGCCAGTTTGTCGGATGCTTTTCCGAGACATATTCTCGGCTGATGCCCTGCTCCGTCGATCCGGCCAAGCTCTCTCAGTTCCATAGGGTTCTCCAGTTCTTAAGGCTTGAGTTCACTCTGTGTTTCAGCTGCGATAAGCAATCACAACAGCTTCCACGAGCACATCGGAACGGTAGAGTTCTCCGCTGACGCAGGTACGTGCCGGCGGGTTGGCAGGGTCAGCCCATTCATTCCACACAGAATTCATGGCACCGAAATAGCGCATGTCTTTCAGCCAGATATGAACAACGAAAATGGATTTGTGATCGGAGCCTGCGGTTTCCAGAAGCCGGTCGATCTTCTGCAGCACTTCTCTCGTCTGCTCTTTAATATCGCCGCTTGTGTCGGTTGCATGCACACCGGACAAAAACACCATATCATTATGAACAACGGCCATGCTTTTCAGAGCGCCATCAGTCTTTGAAATTTCAATACGTTCGACCAAAGTAGTTGTTCCTTCTTTTTAGGTTGCAGAATTTTTGGATAACGAAGTTCAGATCATCTCGTGCTCAGACGAGGATCAAAATGCGTTCTGAGAACATCACCAAGCAGATTGATGGCCAGCACCGTGGTGAAGATGCAAAGGCCGGGGAAGAATGCCATCCACCACGATGTGCTGATGTAAGAGCGGGCATCCGCAAGCATTCCGCCCCATGTCGGCGTTGATGCAGGCACACCCAGCCCCAGAAAACTGAGACTTGATTCAGCAATAATCGCTGTCGCCATGGCGAAAGTACCGACAATCAGGGATGACTGGATGAGATTAGGCAGAATATGTTTCCACAGGATGTGACCGTCCCGCGCACCGAGAGACCGAGCGGCCACAACAAAATCCCGCTCGCGCAAGCTCAGCGCCTCGGCGCGTGCCAGACGGCAATAGGGAATCCAGCGTTGTGAGGCGAGCGCGATAATCAGAATGCCGAGGCTCTGACCAAGGAAAGCGACAATGGAAATCGCCAGCAGCAAGGGCGGGAAAGCCCAGACGACCTCCAGAAATTTCTGAATGACAGAGTCAATACGACCGCCGTAATAGCCGGAAACCACACCGAGTGTGACACCAACCAGACCGGAGAAAATAACCACGGCAACAGCAATAATCAGCGAAACACGCGAGCCGTAAATGATGCGGCTTAACAGATCCCGTCCGACATGATCCGTTCCGAGAAAATGCGGGCCGGTCGGTTGCGGCGGCATCAAAGCCAGCATCAGATCCTGCTTGTTCGGATCAAACGGTGCCAGCAAAGGGGCAAAGAGGCTGGCGATCAACAATAGGCTGACAACACCCAGACCAAAAACAGCTTTCGGTGTTCTGACAATCTCTGTGAGTTTTTCTGTACTGAAGCGAAAAGTCATCGGCATTACCTCAGACGGATACGCGGATCGACAATCGTGTAAATCATGTCAATCACGAGATTAATGAAAACGAAAAGCGAGGTGTAGACGAGGACAAGGCCGGTAATCAGCGGAAAATCGCGGAAGGTTATGCCCTGCAGCAGCAGATAGCCGATGCCGGGCCACGAGAAGACCGTCTCAACAATGATCGCACCGCTGATGAGTGTGCCGAATTCAAGCCCGATGATGGTGACAACGGAAATCAGAGCATTGCGGAAAGCATGGCGCCACAAAACGACACGTGCCGACATACCTTTGGCGCGGGCGGTCATGACATAATCTTCCTGCAGATTTTCCAGCACGGATGCACGGGTAATCTGCATGATGATGCCCGCCATATTGGTGCCCAATACGATAACCGGCAATGTCAGATGTCGCACTGCATCCCAAAGCGCATCCCAGCGCCCTGCAAGCAGTGCATCGATTGTCAGGAAGCCTGTAATAGCCGGAACATCCATGCCCCATGTTGCACGCCCTCCCGATGGCAGGAGATTGAACATGCCAGCGAAGAGCAGGATCAGGAGAATACCAAGCCAGAAATTTGGCAGGCTGATGCCGAAAAAACCGCCGATTGAGCCGATCGTATCGACAAAGGAATTCGGCTTGCTGGCAGCCCAGACACCAAGCGGCAGCCCCAGAATGACGGCAAGCAGTGTGGAATAAATGGCAAGCTCAATACTGGCTGGCAAACGCTGTAAAATGAGATCCATGACAGGTTCGCGATAGCGGAAGGATTCTCCCAGATCTCCCATCAGTGCATTCTTGATAAAGGTCAGATACTGAATATAGACAGGCTGATCGAGCCCCCAGGCAATACGGATATTCTGCCGGATCTCTTCAGTTACCTCATCGCTGACCAGCATATCCACAGGATCGCCGGGTGCGAGTTTTATCAGTACAAAAATCAAAAGTGTCACCATGAAGAGCACAGGAATTGTGCCCAACACGCGCTTCAGCGTATAGCCCAACATGGAAAATCCTCGGGAATTGACCGGAGCATGCCACGGCGAAGCGGAAGCAAACTTCCGGCTGCGGCATACGCAATATTAAAAAGACGGGTACATAGTCTGATCAGTGCAACCGGATCGGCCGGCTCCTGAAACCGGACAGGAATGTCCCTTATCCGGTTTCAGAAAATCCGCATCGGAAATCAGCGCAGGTGGATTTCCCAGCCGTTCACGCGGTCGGCTTTGCTCGGTTTGAAGTCGATGCTTTTGGAAACACCCCATGCCAGACGGTGCAGCCAGAGGAAACAAGCCGGAGCGTCTTCCGTGATTGTCACCATAGCTTTATTCAGCATGGAGACCCGTTTGGTGAAGTCAAATTCTTCACGCTCGGCCTGCAGCAGCTTATCGACTTCCGCATTGGAATATTTCAGACGCGGTGATGCACCGGTTTCAAAATATTGCGCCAGCGCAGGGGACGGATCCAGCATATTGCCGCGCCCCATATAATAGAATGGTGTGTCGCCGCGCTGGACATTCGTCCACAGAGTTGCCCATTCCGGTGTCTTCAGCGTTGCTTTAAAACCCGCCTCTTCCAGCATCGGAATAATCGCTTCTGTGATCTGGCGGTCTGCAATATAGCGTCCTACCGGCGTGTAAAGATCAACCGCAGCACCGGTTGCACCGGCCTCTGCCAGCAAGCTCTTTGCTTTTTCCGGATTATAATCAAACGGTGTTTTGTAATCTGCGTCATAGCCAAGCTGACCTGCGCCGACCGGTCCGTTCAGCAAGGTTGCCTGATTCCCGAGAATAGCGCGGGCAATACCCTCACGATTGATTGCATGACATACCGCTTTACGTACCCGTGCATCATCCCATGGTTTGGTCTCAGGGCTCATGGCAATGAACATAGCTTCTGCGGAATCGACCATTTCAACTGTCGCGTTCGACATCTGCTGCACGCGGTTAATGAGCTGCGGCGGAATTCCCTGCGCAATCTGCACCTCGCCATTGGCCAGCGCGGTCACACGCTGTTCCGGCTCGGTCATCATCCGGTAGAGAATACGCTTCGGATTTGTCTCACTGACCATCGGATGGCCATCCACGCGCTCAATCACAATATGGCTGCCGATGCCGACTTCCACCAATTTATACGGGCCTGCACCAATCGGATGCTGACGATCAGCCTCCTGTGCGCCGTATTTGTCATAGATGGATTTGGATGTGATCTGCATGAATGCCAGATAATTCGGCAGTGTGGAGATTTTTTGCGTTGTTGTAATCCGCATACGCAGATCATCAAGCGCTTCAACATTTTTAATATACTGGACAGAGGCCTGCGACATGCTCTGCGGGTCGTTACGCGCGCGCTCCATCGAATGGATCACATCTGCAATAACAACCGGATCGCCGTTATGACGCTTCTGATCCGGCCGCAATGTCAGAATCCAGTTCAGGTCATCTTCAGGCTCAAGACTCTCTGCCAGAAACGGAACGAATTTTGCCTGTTCAAAATCCCAGCGCGTCAGGCAACCATAAATCTGACACCAGATCGAGCCGATCAGCACAACGGAATCCGCATAAGGATTATAGCCCGTCACACCTTCGGTAATAGCAACAGTGATCTGATCAGATTTCTGAGCCTGTGCCGGTGATCCCGCGACACTGACAGCCAGTGCAGCACCCAGCAGCAGGGCCTTTTTAATTCCCTTAATCATCTTTCCCCTCCTCTTTTTATGTCATGCGTGACAAGAAGTAGTTTTTTTTAAATAAGTAAGCTATTACTTACTTTCTTGTCAATTGCCCTCATTGCAAAATGCGTAAATATACGGTCTGAAATGTCAGAGCGTCGGAGGATTACAGAATGAGTAAAGTGGATATGAACACTTCCAAAGCTGTGCGCTCGCGCAATGCACAAGCCACAAGCCAGGCTATTCTCGAATCAGCCATTGTTGAATTTTGCGAATATGGCCTGAACGGCGCCAGTACATCGCGTATCGTCGAGCGTGCAGGCTGTAATATCCGCATGCTTTACCATTATTTCCAGAACAAAGAGACACTGTATAAAGCGGCTCTGGAACAGGTTTACAACCAGCTGCGCGGCAGGGAAGCTGAGCTGAGCATACTCGACCGCGACCCGATGGATGCGATTAAAACCCTGACCGCATTTACCTTTGATTATATGCGGGACACCCCTGCCTTTATCAAACTCGTACTGGGCGAAAACCTGTTGCAGGGAGAGTTCATCCGTACCATCCCGAGCATACCGCGCTCGTCACGCCCGTTTATCCAGTCGATCCAGACACAGCTCGACCGTGGTGTTGCGGCAGGAATATTCCGCTCAGGGATCGACGCCACGCAGCTTTATATTTCCATCGTCTCTCTCAGCTTCATGTATCTTTCCAGCCAATATACGCTGTCAGTTACTTTTGGCGTCGATATATCCTCGGAGGAAAATATCCGCACACGCCGCCTTCACGTTGTTGATATGATTGAGAAATATCTGAAACTAAGCGCTGAATAGCCATATGAAACAAAAACTGCCGTCAGATCGCTAAAATCTGACGGCAGCATAAAAAGCGCAAGCCGTATTTACCAGTCCATGACAACTTTGCCGGAATTGCCGGAGCGCATGGCCTCGAAACCGTCGCGGAATTCATCAATCCTGATGCGGTGCGTAATAACCGGAGACAGATCAAGCCCGCCCTGCACAAAGGCGATCATCTTGTACCAGGTCTCAAACATCTCCCGCCCGTAGATGCCTTTCAGATTGAGCATTTTGAAAATGACCTTGTTCCAGTCGATTTCAAAACCGGCAGGGGCGATACCGAGAATAGCAATCTTGCCGCCATTATTCATCTTGTCGATCATATCGCGGAATGCAGGTGCAGCACCGGACATTTCCAGCCCGACATCAAAGCCTTCTGTCATGCCGATAGACTTCATCACATCATCAAGATTTTCTCTTGAGGCATCCACCACATAATCAATGCCGACTTTTTTGGCCAAATCCAGGCGCACCGGATTGATATCAGTGATGACAACCTTGCGCGCGCCCGCACGTTTGGCAACCATTGCCCCCATGATGCCGATCGGTCCTGCACCGGTAACCAGCACATCCTCACCAATCAGATCGAAGGACAAAGCCGTATGCACGGCATTGCCGAAAGGATCGAAAATAGCGGCGATTTCATCCGGCACTTCATCCGGAATAGCCACCACATTATATTCCGGCAGGCAGATGAACTCCCCGAAAGAACCGGCGCGGTGCACACCTACGCCCAGCGTATTACGGCACAGATGCCCGCGACCCGCGCGGCAGTTACGGCACTTGCCGCACACAATATGCCCCTCACCCGAGACACGTTCCCCGACTTTATATTTGGTCACAGCGGAGCCGATCTCTGCGATCTCGCCCATAAATTCATGGCCGACAACCATCGGCACAGGCACTGTATTTTGCGCCCACTGATCCCAGTTCCAGATATGCACATCCGTACCGCAGATTGCGGATTTTTTGACCTTAATCAGCACGTCATTCGGGCCGATCTCAGGAACAGGGACGTGCTCCATCCACAGACCCGGTTCTGCCTTTGCTTTCACCAGGGCTTTCATCATATTCGTCATTGGAGTTCCCTCAGATAATGCCTAATTCACGGCCGGTTTGTTCAAAGACCGCAATAGCTTTGCGTACATCCTGCTCCGAATGGGCTGCCGACATTTGTGTACGGATACGCGCCTGACCTTTCGGCACCACAGGGAACGAAAAGCCGGTCACATAGACGCCTTTTTCAAGCATTCGTGCGGCCATTTCCTGTGCCAATGCCGCATCGCCCAGCATCACCGGAATGATCGGGTGACCGTCACCGGCAAGTGTAAAGCCGAGCTTGGTCATTTCACGGCGGAACAGTTCTGCATTCGCAGCGAGACGGGCGCGCAGTTCCGCACCGTTTTCAATCAGATCAAAAACTTTCAGCGATGCAGCGGCAATAACCGGCGCAAGCGTGTTGGAAAACAGATAAGGCCGTGAGCGCTGACGCAGCCATTCCACGGTTTCAGCTTTGGCAGATGTATAGCCGCCGGATGCACCGCCAAGCGCCTTGCCGAGCGTGCCGGTGATAATATCAACCCGTCCTTCAACGCCGCAATATTCAGCAGAGCCACGACCATTTTTGCCGACAAAACCAACCGCATGGCTGTCATCGACCATGACCATCGCATTATATTTGTCCGCGAGATCACAAACGCCCTGCAGATTGGCAATAATCCCGTCCATCGAGAACACGCCGTCTGTGGCGATCAGTTTGAAGCGGGAGCCCTCCGCCTTCTTCAGCTCTTCTTCAAGCGCAGCCATATCATTATTGGCGTAACGGAACCGTTTTGCCTTCGACAGACGGATACCGTCAATAATCGAGGCATGGTTCAGCGCATCAGAAATAATTGCATCTTCTTCACTGAACAGCGTTTCAAAAAGCCCGCCATTCGCATCAAAACAGGAAGAATAAAGGATGGTATCTTCCATACCGAGGAATGAGGAAATCCGGTCTTCCAGCTGTTTGTGCTCTTCCTGCGTCCCGCAGATAAAACGCACCGAGGCCATGCCGTAGCCATAACGGTCGAGCGCCTGTTTCGCAGATTCTGTCAGTTCTTCATTATCCGCCAGTCCGAGATAATTATTGGCACAAAAATTCAGAACGCGATCTCCCGAGGCCACTTGGATTTCACCGGCCTGTTTGGAGGTAATAATACGCTCGGTCTTATACAGGCCGGATGTTTTCAGGCCATCCAGCTCGGAACGGAGATGTCGAAGAAAATCATGTGTCATGCTTGAAGCTCTCTCACAATTATACCGGCATCTGCCCTGCATTTTATCAGTATTTTCCGATGCAGGGCAGACAGAATGCAAATCAGTTATTGACCGGTTGCATAACCATTTTTGCAAAGTCCGGTCAGATCAGACAGGGTAAGCGCATCCATATCCAATGCGTTTAAAAGGTCGTTTTCAGCAGTAAAATCCCGTCCGTACATTGCCGAGAAGATTTTAACGCCTGCCTCATGCAATTCAGCCGGCTTACCTGCAAGGCGAGCCAGTCTGGCAGTCATCACCAGACCAAACGGCACATCTTCCGTGACATAGCGGCTGTCCGCTGTGGTCGGGCCGGAACCGCCATTGCCTGCGGCATGCATTTCCTGATTCATCTGCGAAATCGAGCTGACAGGAACATGGAATGAAAGATGGAAATGCTCGAAAATCGTCCGCACTTGCAGCCCCAGAGCAGTCGCAACATTGATGCGTTCCTGATCCAGATCTTCCAGCAGACGCCCGACATTCGGTGTTACATTCTGCCCCTGACTCCAGCTTTCACCGCGTTCCATACGGGTCATATTACCCAGTGCAATACCCATGTGGTTTTGCGGATTGAGATTGGACAAGGCAATGGCCAGCAGGCTGCCGCGATCCACGAAACGATCCCCGAACAATGTCTGGCAAAGTGCCAGCCCTTCTGCGCTGCGAGATTCCGGCACTGTCGCAAGATCAATACGTTTGCGTATAGTATTCACATTCACTTCCGTCTGGCTCAGCTGACGGCCTGAGACAACCGTTGTTCCCCACGCAATAACCGGAACGCTGATATCACGCGCAGCCAGCAGACGGGACAGATAGAGCGCACCAAAGGAGGCATGGGAGCTGATTATAACGCTCTGCTCCGCACGGATATAAGGTGCCACAGCATCCAGCACCGCCTTGTGCCCATAGGCAGGCAGAGCTACCACCAGCACATCAGAACCTTCTGCCAATGTACGCGCATCCGCAGCCACCTGCGGCCGGAATGTGCCGATCACAGCACCGGAGGCAGTCAGCGCCTCGCCTGCGGCCAGCGCCTTTGTGCGCTCACCCGATGGTGACCAGAGAATAGCTGTGTGGCCTGCCTGTTCCAGAAATGCTGCCATACCAAACGCGATTGATCCGGCGCCAATAATCCCTACCCGCATAGTTTTCTGTTCCTCACTCATAATCATTCAAATTATTCTGCGGTTGTTCCGCATTTGGTTATTTGGGTCGTAAATTGCTGCCAAAACCACCATTCACACCGGCAAAGGCAACGACCAAAAAAGCTTTGGCAGGCTGGCTGCCGATACTGGTCAGACAATGCGGTACCTCTGCCGAATAACGGGCTGTCTCGCCTGCCCTGACCACCGTTTGCGACGCTGTGTTGGAAACGTGAATTTCACCCTCAAGACAATGCAGATGTTCCATTGTTCCCGGACTATGTGCCTCACTCTCCAGTTTGCCGTTGAGATCAAAATTCAGGAGATACCATTCGATCAGTGCAATCATGCCGGCTGGCGCCAGAATCTGCAAAGTACAGGTACCGTCCGGACTGCGGATTGTCGGTGTCAGATTGCCGGGCAGCAGATGAATCTGATCTGTCCGCTCATTGGTCACGCCGCCCATCAGGCAATCCAGATTAACCCCAAGTGCCTGCGTCAGATGCCACAGCGTGCCATAGGTCGGATTGGCATTACCGCGCTCGATCTCGGAAAGAATGGAACGCGATACGCCTGCCATAACGGAGAGATCTGCCAGTGTAAGTTTTCGCTCTTTACGCAAAGCCTGCAAACGAGGCCCGATTTCCGGTGGTGTCAGCTGCTTCATTTGCTCACTCCTCAAACTATGCCGCAGACCTATTCCTCTACAGGCTCTCCCAATGTATGCATCAGTCTGTTTGCCCAGCCGAAAAGCGATGCAGACAGAATGAGATCAAGGATTTCATTCTGATCCAGCCCCGCCTCAGCCAAAGCCTGCATGTCGGTTGCGTCAGCCTGCGGCGGGCAGGCCGACAGGCGAACTGCAAAATTGAAAATTGCTTTCAGCCGCGGTTCAATATACGCATTCACACCATCACGAAAAATGGCGGCAATGGTATCCTCTTCCTTTGCCAGCTGATTATAGCGGCTTGCATGCACCGCCGCGCAATAGATACATTGGTTTACAACCGAGGCTCCCACCGCCCCGATCTCCCGCTCTGCGCGGGACATACCGCCGCGATTATACATCACGCCGTTAAACAGCGGAGACCGGTGTTTCAACGTTTCAGCATCATGCGCCAGCACCAGAAGATAGTCAGAAACCTTGGTGTTGGACGGCGTGACTTTCAACGCATCCAGCTGCTCCGGCGTTGCATCCGCCAGCACAACCGGCGTCACATAGGGTTTCCAGACCGGCACTGTTGTCGTGAATTCATGAATGGTCTTACCCATGTAAACCTCTCATCAAACGCAAACCGGCTGCAACGCGGATCTGATAGCTGACAAATGCCAGAAGCTCCGAAAGCCGTACAATATCAGCGTCATTCACACCGGCCTGACGCAGCTTTTCAATATCGGCACCCGTGGCATCTTTGGGGGAACGCGTCACAATATCCGTGTGCCGGATCAGAGCCTGCAAACGCTGATCGTCACCGCCGCTGAAGCTCAGATCAGCGATCAGAGCCGCTTCTGCAGCATTGTCCGCCTGTTCCAGCAAAGTTGTGAAATGCTGTGTCAGCGCTTCGTCCTGATTATGTCTGGCAACACGTACTGCAATAGCGGCACGCTCGGCACGGGACAGCCCGCCCGCATCAGCAGGCATTAAGGCACTGTCATGGGTTTGCTGTGTCAGCGCCAGAATATCCGCACGGCCTGCCAGTACCTCACGCAGAGGATCTGTGGCTCCGATACCGGCGGCGCTGATAAGAATATCCGCAATTTCCGTCATTATACCTCCTCCGCCTGTTGCGACTGTATCTGCTCAGCATCCGGCAAAGGTGAAGCTTTCCACTCATCGCCCTGCAGTTCCGGCGTGCTGTAATCCAGCAAGGCCAGCCAGTGCTGCTCAAAATTTTCCTGATAAAGCCGGGCTGCAATTTCACGGGAGAGAATGGCCGCGCCTTCGCTGATGCCCGGAATATCGCCGCTCAGTTTGCCAAGACTGGCCGCCGCACCGGCATTGAAACTGTAGATATTAGCCAGCCAGGGAGCCGTGCCCGCCTCTTTCTCGCGGAAAGAAAAGTCAGCGGAAAGATAAGGATGATTGCCGAGTTCTTTATTTTCTTCACCGGCCGGAGGTGTATAGCAATCGCGCCAGAGCAGGATTTTATCCGCATAGGCTTCCAGCTCTTTGCGCGCCAGCGGGTCAACGGTGAAGCCGGTGCCGAGGATCAGAAAATCCGTCACCAGCCGGCTACCGTCCTGCGTTGTGATAATGAGTTCATTACCGCTCTGCTCGACCGATTTCACACCGGCATTAAAATGAAAATACGCATTGTCATGACGGCTGACCCGCAGCGTTGAGCCGCGCGGCGCAGGGGTCTGGGTGCGCAATGAATAATTCATGATCTGCCAGCGGCGTGCATCATCCAATTTGGAAAAAGCGGCCGTAAAACCAAAGGAGCCAATACCCATCAGCTTGTTGATCTGCGGCATTTCCTTTCGGCGGATAAGATGGCGCACTTCTTTGGCACCGGCTTCCAGCGCTTCAGCGGCATTATCCACCGCAGAGGCTCCCACACCGACCACAACAATCCGTTTGGAACGCAGCGCCTGAAAATCAATCGCATCAGAAGAATGCGCCCAGAACTTCCTGTCCAGCCCCGCTACAAAATCCGGAATATTGGGATGCCCCATACCGTCACGGCCAGTCGCCATGACAATTTTGCGCGCCAGAATTGTCGCCTCTTTGGCACCGCTGCCCGCCAGTGTCAGGCGCATCAGCGGCCCTTCCGGCAGGATGGATTTTACCTCGACATTATTCTCAACCGGCAGAGACAGAACTTTCCGGTACCAGCGCAGATAGTCCATCCACATCGGGCGCGGGATTTTATCCATCTCAGCCCATGCATCATTGCCGAATTGCGCCACATACCACGAGCGGAATGTCAGCGAAGCAATACCATAGGCAGGGCCTGTCAGCTGTTTTGGCGATCGCAGTGTTTCCATACGCGCGTAAGTGAGCCACGGGCCTTCAAAACCTTCAGGACTGCGGTCAAAAATACGAATATTACGGATGCCGCCCGCCAGCAGCGAAAATCCGGCAACGAGCCCGCACATACCGCCGCCGATAATCACGACATCATGCACTTTCTCTGCACTATCAGTCGTTTCCACCCAGTTTGCAGGCGGATAGCACAGACAGGCCAGATCATCGCGGACACGATGTTCCAGCTCTTCAAGAGTGGAAGCGGCAACGTTAAGCGGTGCCTGCACGTTATATTGCATAACTCATTTCCATCCGGTTTTCTCAGATAATGATGAAATTCCGGTCACATCAAAGCGACCGGAATGATCTGCATGACCTCAGCTCGAAACAGGCAGGACTGTTGCACTTTCCGGCTTCCAGCTGACCCAGATATCATCCCCGACGGAAGAAGTGATATCTGCCGGATGGCTGAGCGCATTGAGAACGGTACCGCCGTCCACCTCAACAAAGACGGATGTATGATTGCCTTTGAACACCAGCTGACGGATGCGGCCTTTCAGACGGTTCTGGCTTTCCGGAGCTGTTTCTGTGCAGCGGATCGCTTCAGGGCGCAGAGCAATGAAATAGCCGTCCTGCGTTGAAACGCTCGCAGTGCCGCGCGGAGCCGTCAGAATATTGTCGTTCCAGTTCAGCTTCAGCATGTCATTTTCAACACCGGAAACCTGACTGCGCAGCAGATTGGTTTCACCAATAAAGTTGGCGACAAAAACACTCTTCGGCGCACGATAGAGTGTATGCGGATCACCCATCTGTTCAATGCGACCTTTGTTCATCACAATAATCTGGTCAGACATTGTAAGTGCCTCTTCCTGATCATGCGTAACAAAGACAAAGGTCTTGCCGGTTTTTTCCTGAATGGATTTCAGTTCGATCTGCATTTGCTGGCGCAGTTTTGCATCGAGTGCCGAGAGCGGTTCATCCAGCAATAGCACCTGCGGATCCGGTGCCAGCGCACGCATCAGAGCCACACGCTGACGCTGACCGCCGGAAAGTTCTGATGGCAGGCGATGTGCATAATCCTGCAACTGTACCAGCTCCAGCAACTCGGTCACCCGCTTGTGAATAAAGTGCTTGTCGCGGCCTTTAAGCTCCAGACCGAAAGCAATATTCTTAGCAACGGACATATGCGGAAACAGCGCATAATCCTGAAACACAATATTCACATCGCGCTTATTAGGCGGCAGCTTTGTCACGTCTTTGCCTGCGATGATGATGCGGCCGGATGTCGGTGTTTCAAAGCCGCCGAGCATGCGCAAGGTGGTGGATTTACCGCAACCGGAAGGCCCGAGCAATGTGATGAACTTGCCTGCTTCAATGGTCAGGTTAAGCTCTTCCACCGCAACAAAAGAACCATAGCTTTTTGTTACATTCTCAAATTTAACGATCGGTTCCATTAGCGTGTCCTCGAACGGCGGGTTTTATATTCTGCATAGAGGCCAACGGCTGCGGTCACCAAAAGGACAAGCGTTGCCATGGCGTTGATTTCAGGAGACATACCGCCCTGCACTTTGGCGAAAATCAGCATCGGGAGCGTCGGCTTGTAGCCACCCAGAAAGAAGGTGCGCACAAAGTCATCAATCGACAGCAGCACGCAAAAGATCATACCGCCCATGATTGCAGGCCAGAGATAAGGCAGTGTCACACGGAAGAAGGCCACAACGCTGTCCGCACCGAGATCACGTGCCGCATCCACCAGATTGCCCGGCATTGTGCGCAGTCTTGTCAGCACCATCACCACCACAAAAGGCACGGCATGCACTGTATGCCCCAGAATAATGGCAGCCGTGCCCGTCGGCATATCAATCGACGAGATGAAAATGCGCATCGAAATCGCCGAGATCATCCCCGGCACCACGGCAGGCAGACAGGCAAGCGCGAAAATAATTGCCTGGCCTTTAATTCCTTCCGCCACAATCAGCATGGCAATCCATGTGCCGATCGTCGTAGCCGCCAGCGTGGTCGCCGCAGCAATCAGAACGGAATAGATAACAGCTTCGAGAAATTGCTTGTCCTGCATGACCTTGACATACCAGTCAAAGGTCCATTCGCTGATCGGAAAAGCAATGAAACTGGCATCTTTAAAACTCATCGCCATCATCAGCATCAGCGGCAGCATCAGATAGATGACAAAGGCCCAATAGGTTGCTGTCAGAGCCGTGCGCGGTGCATCATGAAACAGGTTACGCATCAGATCACCCTCCGTTTACGGCCGCCGACAAGGCGCATGAAAATTCCGGCTGCGGTTAAAGCGGTTACCAGCATGATGATGGCAAAAGCCGCGCCTACCGGCCATTTATTGCTGGCGCCGTGGAAGAAGCCGCTGATGGTTTCAGGGAACATCACTGTGCCGGGCCCGCCAAGCAGCATCGGCGTGGCGAAAACACCGACTGTTGTGAGAAAGACCAGTGAGCAACCCGAAATAATGCCTTCCTTGGACAAAGGCAGAATAATTCTGCGGAACCGTGTCCACGGACCTGCACCAAGATCGGCAGCGGCATCGAGATAGGATGACGGGATTTTCTCAATCGCTGAATAAAGCGGCAGCAACATATACAGGCACACGAGATAGATCAGGCCGAATGTCAGAGAGAACGGGCCGTAAAGCATCTGGATCGGCCGGTCGATCAGACCGATTTCCCGCAGAAAAACATTGAGCGCACCACGGTTTGCCAGCAGCATAATCACCGAGAATGTGCGGATCAGCTCCCCTGCCCAGAATGGCACGAGCAGCAGCAGCAGTGCTTTGGAACGGCCTTCCGGACGCACAATTTTAGCAACATAATAGGCAACCGGATAAACCACGATCAGGGTGGCTGTAGTTGCAAAAAGTGAGAAAAAGAAGCTGCGGATCAGGGGCGTGAAGTAAATCGACTCCTGAAAGAAGATCGCATAATTATCCAGCGTATATTGCGGCTCACTGCCCGCAGGCAGCGGATATTGCGACATCAGGCTGATTTTCAGCATCTGATAAATCGGCCCGACATGCAGAAAAATGAGCCAGAGCAGAGGAAAACCTGCCAGCAGGATCACGCGTCCGTAACGCGAATTGACCGCGGCTCCCAATGTTTTCTGATACAAGCCGGAATTCATGACTTTTGCTATCCGTGTCGAATAGCGCGGCATTTCCGCTTTTTGGCTTATACCAATATCGTCCCTGATAGAGGTGTCAGACATATAGCTTTCCTGTTCAGCCCTGCGACGCATGTCGTGCTGTTTCATCAGACAGTCATTTTACGGGAAGGATGTTTGCGCCGGATCGGGCGCAAACATTCATTCAGAACGCAGAGCCGTCAGGCGGCTTTGACCTCGGCAGTTGCGCGGTCAACCAGTTCGTTTTTCATATCGCGGTTGACGGAGCTGAAGAAGATAACCCGCTCAAGCTGGTTCTGTGGCAAGGTTGCTGCCATCTTCTCACGGTCATTCAGCAGATCAGCCACACCATTGATGGTGGAACTGTAGCCGGACTGACGGGTCATCGATGCACCGACTGCCGGATCTGCCAGAACTGCATTAAGCAGCTTATAGGCATTTTCCTGATTAGGCGCATTATTGACGATGTTCAGCGTATATACGAAGCCAAATGTGCCTTCTTTCGGTGCAGAAAGCTGGATCGGATGGCCTTCCATAATCAGCTTGGCAACCGGACCTGACCAGGAATGCGCCAGATAAATATCTTCATTGATAAACATCTGCTGCACTTCGGAACCGGCATCGTAATATTTACGCACCATATCCTTGTGTTTAATCAGGAGATCGCGGGCATCATTGGTAGCCTTTTGTGCAAGCTCACGATTATCCGTATAGCTGACAAAGTCACCGTCATAGCCAAGATATTGCATGGCCAGTGTCAGAAAGTCGCTGACGATATAAGAGGTCTGCCCCTTATATTCCGGATCAAACATGATCTCCAGACTGTCCGCTTCCTTAACGTAATCAGTATTGCGTGCAAGCCCCTCATAGCCGGCCAGAATTGGCAGCCCCCAGAGCTTGTCCTCAACGCGCGCCCATTTGGCATCCTGATAGACAGAATTAAGGTTTTTCCAGTTACTGATTTTATCTGTATCAATTGCAGAAATCAGCTTGGACTGGATGAACTGGCTATAGCGGTGCCCTGCAACCGTCACGATGTCGGTTGACGGATTGGCGCCTTCTGCAGTCAGCAGGTTATATTGCTTGCCCTGATCGTCTGTCAGACGAACGCGCACTTCAATACCGGTATCCTTCTGAAACTTGTCCAGAAAGTCCTGCGGCAGAAATTTGTCATAGGTTGTAACATTCAGAACGCCGTTTTCAGCCCATGCCGGACGTGGTCTGATGATATATGGTGACGACAGCACAGCTGTCCCTGCCGCAACCAGCTTCAATGCTGACCGGCGGTTAACCAGAAGAGTCTTCCTCATTATGTTCCCCTGAAGATATTTGTTTTTTATTATCAGGCGCAGATCAGGCTCACCCACAGGATCAATTGAAAATACTTCGCCGCTTCCCTTCGGCAGAAATATCGGATCTGGTGGAAAAATGTCCGCTAAAATGGATAATTCCGATAAAGCAGAAATATGTCAAGGGCTTTATTATAAAGAAATAATTTTTAGCATTATAATCAACGACTATAAACAAAGGCCCTTAAAATGCAAAGCAAATCAAAATTGCATTTGATTTAACATCATAATTTTATTGATGAATTTTGCCAGAGAATATTTTTTCAGTCACGCCTGATTTACGCAGGAGAATTGACAATTCTGCTCTGTGCACCCCAAACTGAAAAATCTTTTATAGCGGAATTCTTCCGCAGCTTCCGCTTCTGCACAGCTCAACAATGAGACCGGATAATTCTCGCAGAGAGAATCTCCTGACCTGCATGCGCCATTTCGACGCAAATTAAACCATCTGTACAAAAATCTAACACAAACGCCCTGAGGTCGCCGATTACAGGGAAAACGGTTGCAGGCAGGCAAGTTATTGAATTGCAGTAAATTTTATGCAGCACGCCGGACAAGTACAAAAAACGGTATCATGAGTTACAAGCCTGATCCGCTGTCCGGCAGCATTCCCGCGAAAAGGGGTTGGGTTCCCGCGACCGATACTATATGAAGTCCTTACAACTTTAGATCTAACTCAATTAGGCAATGCTTCAATTGCTAATTGTCCCTGATCTTAATCACTTCGTATTAATTTATTCAGTTTATACGTTCCTGTGTCACGGCATCGGAACAAAGGTTCACACGAATGCAACTCTTCTCCGCAAAGATCCTCGCGGGTCACCGTAATCGCATGCCTTTCAAATCCACAACACTCGCTCTTACAGCCGTTCTGGCTGGCAGTCTGGCTATTGCCGGATGCAGCACTGGCTATAATGTTGCTGAAACACAGGCAACATCTGTCACCAAAGTCGGTTATGGCCTGCCTTCAAAAACCACTGCCATCGCCAAAGCAGATGATATGCAAGCCCCGCGCACGCAACGTGCACCGCGTGTTGCTGCTACCAAAACAGTGACATCTTCAAAATCAGTCAGAGTGGCTTCCGCAAATTATCTGGGACGTGCGCCTTATATCTGCACACCAAGTGGTTTCGGCAGCAAAACACGCTGCTTTAACAGAAGCTGACGGCAAACAAGATATCTGCCGCCAGCTTCATAGTCAGTTGGATGCCATAGCCGGCATCATGCGGTCCAGTTGTCTGCTCACATAATCACCCCGGCGGAATTTGGTGATTTCATCACCTTTTCTTGCCGGTGCGTGTTTGAAAATATACCAGTCACCATTCGGCTCTTTTCGTTGATAAATAACGCCGTTCTTTTCGCGGTGGCTGAAGCAGGTTGTTGCCGGAAAACTGGTACCTTTTTCATACCATGTCGCACGGAAACATAATTTTCCGGGATCGGTGATAAACCAGATCCCCTGACCGGCAGAAGCATTGCTGCCCCTGCCGGACCATGCCTTGAATTGCCGTTTTGACACGGCAAAATAACCGGCGCCGTCTTTCCACATCCATGAATTATGGCTGTAAATCCGGTAAATTTCGGAACTGCTGAGTGGCTTAGCCGTGTCTGCACCTGACGCTGTCTGAGCCGCTGCCGGAGCCGCAAGACCAGCGGAAACGCTCAAACCCAATCCGCCGGCTACCGCTATTATAAGTGTCATTGCACGAAACATTGACATAATCGCCTCCCTCACGCTCAGACAGCGTGGTTCAGTTGGTTGGTGTATTCACAACGCGCCATTCAGGCTTCCCGAAACCGTTCGCCCATGGATAAACTTCACGGTCATTGAAATAAACCACGGTTTTCAGTTCAGGAAATTCCGGATGAGCCTTGGCAACATTCTCAGCCCAGTTCCGGTCATATGCGGCATCGCCGTCATAGCCCAGCTCGGCGACCCAGATCGGTTTGCCGAAGCCTTTTACACGATCATAGCCCGGTGCCAGACGTTCAGAGAAAGTCTGATCCCCGCCCTTGGTTGCACGGTCGTATTTTTGGTAACCGAAGACGGAAAGCCCAACAATATCAACATAGTCATCGCCGGGATAAAAGGCCTGAAGCCCCTCATTGCCTTTTGGTGACCACATATATTTGGCATTTGGCAGGCTTTCTTTGCATACACGCACCATACGCTGATACGCCTTTACATATTCATCGGGCTGCCAATGCGCCCAGGTAAACTGGTTATCCGTTTCATCCATTTCCTGCGCCCAACGGATGATAACCGGACTTTTCAGTTTTGCCGCTTCTGTGCAGACCTTTGCCATATACACATCCCGCTCCCCTTTCAGAATGCTCTGCAAAAGCTGCGGTGACGAAATACGCCAGTCCGGCGACCATGACCATGGCTCGACTGAAATCAACAATGTGCGGCCGCGTTTGAGCGCGTAATCATCGGCAAGTGCCAATGACCCCAGCTCAACATCTTCCCATGGCAGAAACAGATGTTCGATTTTTGAATTCTTGTCATCACCGAAATCGCCATGCGGGTCATAAGCACCAAAACCTATAGAGGATGGTGTTATCACCGGACGTTTCGTGGACGGCTGATCCTGAGTTGCTGACATCTCGTTAGGGATACCAAGCGGAGTGCTGCTTGCGGCATGAGCAGTACCGGACAACATGACCCCGACGAATGACAATGCAATAATTTTGGATATCCTATCCATTGCCTTTCTCCTGCATTAATTTGTACCGTTCGGAGCCTGTGCAGAGAACGGTTGCTGTTTGGCATCTGCCTGTTGCGTGAACGGCTGCAGCTTTGCCAGCTGAGCGCTCACCGTGTCTTCAGCAATGAGTTTTTTGAACTCATCACTGTCTGCGGCCTTGGCATGTTTAAAAACATACCAGCTGCCGGAAGGTTCTTTTTTCTGATAAATCGTGTCTTCATAAATACGGTGGCGGAAACAGGTCTTATTGGCCTGTTTTGTCTGTACGCCATGCCATTCAGCTTTCAGACACATCAGCCCCGTATCACTCAGCACCCACCGCCCTTCAGCCCAGCGGGTATCATTCCCTGAGCCTGACCAGCCGATAAAGGTGCGGTCTTTTTCCTGCATACGGCCTGCGCCGTCCGGCCATTGCCAGGTTTTATTCCGGTAAAGCACATAGAGCTCTGCAGCGGACATTGCTCTTGCCTGTGCGGGCACTTTGACCGGTTCTGCGGCACCGGCCGGTATAACGGGCACACCCGTCATTGTCAGTGCGGCCAGCATAACACTAAATCTGCGTAAGCCTGCACCATATTTCTGAATTCTGGTCTTGTTGTTATCTCTGCTCATAGCCTGCTTCTCCCTGCTGTTCCGGCTTTTCCATCATTGCCGGTGTGAAGCCTGCCTCTTACGCCCCCTCCTGCCGTTACAGCAGACTTTGCTTCCTTCTCTGCCAGAGCGGCAGAATGTGTTTCCTTGTTATTTCGGACCGGTTTACCAATCATCGTGATACGGAATCCTGCGGCCTCTGCACTTTCCTGAGAAACTGCATTGCGCAGATCAACAAGAACGGGTGCGTTCATGAGTTTTCTCAAGCGGGTCAGATCCAGCCTGCGGATACAATCCCATTCTGTCACGATGACAACGGCATCCGCATTGCGCGCGCATTCATAAGGATCATCAATCAAAGCCACATCATCCAGCATCTGCGCGGCATTTGGCATACCCACCGGATCAAAAGCGCGGATCGTTGCCCCGAAACGCTGCAAAGTCTCGATCAGAGGAACCGACGGTGCCTCACGCATATCATCCGTATCCGGCTTGAATGTCAGACCGAGAACCGCAATGGTCAGCCCGTCCACATCGCCGCCGACAGCATCAAGCACTTTCAGCGCCATTTTGCGTTTGCGTGCTTCATTCGCCGTTACAGTTTCTTCGACAACCCGCAGGGCTACGCCGTAATCCTGAGCGGTACGCAACAGAGCCAGCGTATCTTTCGGGAAGCAGGAACCGCCATAGCCGGGACCTGCATTCAGGAAGCTGGAGCCGATGCGCCGGTCAAGACCAATACCCAGCGCCAGATCACTGATATCACTGCCTGCCAGTTCGCACAGGTCGGCCAGTTCATTCATGAAGGTAATCTTGGTCGCCAGAAATGCATTAGCGGCATATTTAATCAGCTCGGATGTGCGCCGTCTGGTAACGACAACCGGCACATCATGCGGTGTAAAAACATCGTGATAAAGCTGCATCAGCACAGTCTGTGCATGCATATCCTCAACACCGATCACCACACGGTCAGGCTTCAGAAAATCCGGGATGGCTGCGCCTTCGCGCAGGAATTCAGGATTGGAGGCGACCGAATAGCTGCCGCGTCGGCGAACCGAGCCGATAATCTTGTCAACCGCATCGCCGGTGCCGACCGGCACAGTGGACTTCACCGCGACCACTGCACCTTCCGCCAGATGCGGTGCGATTTCCTTGGCAGCCATATAGACGAATGACAGGTCCGCATCGCCGTGTCCGGCGCGCGCCGGTGTGCCGACAGCGATAAACACAATATCCGCATCTTTGACCGCTGCTGCCAGATCACAGGTGAAAGACAAACGTCCCGCCTGATGATATTTGCTGACCAGCCCGTCCAGCTCCGGTTCGTAAATCGGCAGGATGCCCTGATTAAGTCCGGCTATTTTTGCAGCGTTCTTATCGACACAGATAACGTCATTGCCCCAATGTGCAAAACAGGTGCCGCTGACGAGGCCGACATATCCGGTTCCTATCATCGTGATTTTCATGATCTGCAACGCCCTGAGGCGCCTCCCTGTTATAATTTCCTAGAGCATGTCAGTTTTGACTAAATCCGATGAAATGCTCTATCTCTTTGTTTTTACGCGTATCTTATCCGAAAACCGGTTCCCGATTTTCGGGATATGCTCTAATCTTCCGATATGTTTGCTGATGTGTCTGAGCGCCAATGCGGGCTGAATGTGGTTATGCGCAGCGATTGTCCGCCGACACCGGCACCGGCT
The DNA here is from genome assembly GCF_000409565.1 of Pseudochrobactrum sp. AO18b. Taxonomy (NCBI): domain Bacteria; kingdom Pseudomonadati; phylum Pseudomonadota; class Alphaproteobacteria; order Hyphomicrobiales; family Brucellaceae; genus Pseudochrobactrum; species Pseudochrobactrum sp. AO18b. The sequence continues at coordinate 12,301 of NZ_ANNO01000052.1, read as the reverse complement.
GCCGAATAACGTTCTTCGAAAAGCCGGACATGTTTTGCGCCCAAGGCAAGCACTTCGAGGCTTTCACGTCCCCGTTCAAAAGTTGCAAATCCGGGCAGAATGATAAGGGTCAGAATGGTCGCCAATAGAACCGGACGATAATAGCGTGTGGTCATACGCTCTTTGTTTTCCACGCTATGCCGGACAAGCACCACGATCATCAACACCGCATAAATCACACTGTTGAAAATGGCGAAGAGATAAAATCCGCGGCTTTCACCGGCATCAGACACCAAAAGCACAGCAAAAACGGAACCAAGCGCAATGATTGCATAAGGCACCAAGACCCTGAAAGGCAGTGGATCAACCTCGGATGTTCCCTTCGGCGTAACGCGGAAGTCAACAAAAGATCCGGTCATCCAGTCGCGCAATGCCGCAAGTGTTCCTGCCAGTGCCCAAGGCCAGCGGGCAAGCAAAAAGAGTATGCCTTCCCAGCTCAGAATTTGACTATTTACAGGTCTGAATGTTCCGGTTGCCCGCCAGCGATAGGCGAAAACCAGAAGGATCAGCGACATCGGCAGAAAATGCGTCAAAAATTCAGGATATGTGACAGCAACAAAAGGCTTACCGCGAATGAGCGCAATAACCGGCATGGCAAAGAGTGTTGCAGTCAACAGCGAAGACAGCGGATACCAAAATTGTGAGAACAAAAATGAAAACCGCAAACGGGGTGTCAGGCGCGGGATCAGATCCGGCGAATATTGCAGCAGGATCATTACAATGCTGCGTGCCCACTGAAATTCCTGCGTAATCAGGTCGCCGAAAGTGCGCGGACCATCGCCATGCGCAATGGCATCAATCGCATGGACACCACGCCAGCCATAGGCATTCATCATCAGCGTTGTGGAATGGTCTTCAGCCAGTTCCGGTCCGAGCCCGCCGATTTCCCTGAGTGCCACAGTACGCACGGCATAATGAGAACCGATACACATCGGTGCGAAACCGCCGCTATAGCCTGCTTGCAAGCATCCATGAAAATTCGCTTCTGCAATGAGGCGCCCGCGTGCCGACCAGCTTTCCGCAGCATTGCGGTCACAAATACTGGGTGCGGAAACATAACCGACAGCCGGATCGGCGAAAGGCCGCAACATCTGCCAGAGATAATCCGGTTCAGGCACATGATCGGCATCAAGCTGCGCAACAAAATCATAGCGCTCATAGCCGTAATGATCATAGAAAAACGCAAGATTGCCTTCCTTGCAGCGTGTACGGCGCGGCCATGTCTGCCGGTGATAATCGGCGCGGCCTTTGCGTGTCGATACGAAAACTCCGTGTTCACGGCACCATGCCAGTGTTTCCGGTGACGGATCTTCATCAGCAAGCCAGGTATCATGCGGCTGTGTCTGCGCCAGCATCGCCAGCAGTGTTTCAGCAACAATGGGAAACGGCTCTGACGGCGCTTTGGTCACAACCATAGCGATCCGGCTGTTCTGCGGTATACGCAAAGCACCGACAGGCTTTACCGCAAAGTAAAACATGACCAGAAAATAAGCAGGAATCAATGTTAGCCATGCCAGCGCCGCGGTTGTGATAATCGTTCCGAAAGTGCTCACATGATGCTCAGGCTGCAGCCACCAGACCCAGAAATAGATGAAAGCTGCCAGCCATATGGCAACACCGGCAATATATTCTGTCCGTCTGTAGCCCTGAAATACGGATACCAGCAGCGGTTCACCATTCAGAGTGAAGGACTTCTGTCTGTTGATGGCAGGACGTGTCATGATCTCGCCTCCAGTCCGAAGAAAGGAGCCGCAGTCCGGACAATTGTTTCCAGATCCGAATATTGCGGTTCAAAACCAAGCATATGGCGCGCAAGAGCGGGATCGGCATAAAGAGCCGGCGGGTCACCTGCGCGACGCGGACGAATAATGATGGGGACCGGACGGCCGGTTACCTTGTCGATCGTATTGAGAATTTCGCGGATAGAGGAGCCGCGTCCTGTCCCGAGATTGACAGCAAGATTGTCACCGCCACCGGCAAGATAATCATAAGCCAGAACATGGGCGCGGGCGAGATCAGTGACATGAATATAGTCCCGCACACAGGTGCCGTCCTCAGTGTCATAATCATCTCCGAAAATCTCAAGCTGTGCGATTTTTCCGGCTGCGGCCAGCAGCGCGCGGGGGATGAGATGGGTTTCCGGATCATGCCATTCTCCCAGTTCACCTTCCGGATCAGCACCGCAGGCATTGAAATAGCGTAAAGCCACATAGCGCAGCCCGAAAGCCGAGGCATAATCGGCCAGCATATGTTCAGCAATCAGCTTGGTCTGACCATAAGGGCTGACGGGGATCTGGGCGGCAGTTTCCGCAACCGGCAAATTTGCCGGCACGCCATAAGTGGCGCAGCTCGAAGAAAAGATCACCTTATCCAGCCCTGTCTCGCGACAGGCATCCAGTAAAGACAAAGTTCCGCAGACATTATTACGATAATATTTTGCAGGGTCTGTAACGGATTCCCCGACATAGGCGGACGCGGCAAAATGAATAACAGCAACCGGCATATAACGCAGGATCGTTTCCGTCAGCAGCATCGTGTCCAGAATATCGGCCTGAACAAGAGGGCCATAGCGCACGGAAGACCGGTGCCCCGTAGACAAATTGTCATAAACAACCGGCTCAATGCCCCGGAATTTCAGAAGCTTGGCTGTATGACTCCCGATATAACCGGCACCGCCCGTAATCAGAATGCGCTTTGCTGTCATCTGGCCATCTCCCGTAATCCGTTTCCGGAGAGGCTCAGACGGCTGTCAAAATAGGTGATCGTCTTTTCCAGACCTTCGGTCAGCTGTACCTGCGGCTGCCAGCCCAGTTCACGCATTGCAAGCGAGATATCAGGACGGCGCTGACGCGGGTCATCGACAGGCAGCGGATGATGAACAATACGCGAGCGTGAACCTGTCAGATCAATCACGATCTTCGCCAGTTCACCGATCATAAACTCACCGGGATTGCCCAAATTAACCGGTCCTGTCACCGATGCATCGGCCGCCATCAGGCGGACAAAACCTTCGATCAGGTCATCCACATAGCAGAAAGAACGGGTCTGCGTGCCGTCACCGTAAATCGTAATGTCCTCGCCCTTCAGCGCCTGAACAATAAAATTGGAGACCACACGTCCGTCGTCCGGTCGCATATTCGGGCCAAAAGTATTGAAAATCCTGACGATTTTTATTTCTGTGTCATAGGCTTTGTGAAAGTCGAAAAACAGGGTTTCCGCACAGCGCTTTCCCTCATCATAGCAGGAGCGCGGGCCGAACGGATTGACATTGCCCCAATAGGTTTCGACCTGCGGATGAATATGCGGGTCGCCGTAAACCTCTGATGTTGACGCCTGAAAAATGCGGGCATTATAGCGGGCAGCCAGTGTCAGCAGATTATACGCGCCCAGCACGCTGGTCAGCGTTGTATGTACAGGATCGGCCTGATAATGCGGCGGTGATGCGGGACAAGCGAGATTGTAAATCTCATCCGCTTCCAGATCGAACGGCTCAACAATATCATGATCGATAACACTGAAAGTGTCATAACCAAGCAGATGCATAATATTCTGCTTGCTGCCGGTCGAGAAATTATCAACGCAGATAACCCGATGGCCTGAACGGAGGAGACGCTCACAGAGATGCGAACCGAGAAAACCGGCTCCGCCTGTAACAATAATCTGCTTATGTAATATATCCGACTGAACAGCATAAAGCTCACGTACAGGTGTTCTGCCAGACTGATTACCAATATGTTGATTAAGTTCACTCATCTTCAACTCCATCAAATTTATCTTTAAATCTGCATTGATGTAAAAAGAAATTTAATGAAATTACTTAAGTAAACTTACTAAAAATACTCAAAGTATAAACAGAATTTTAACGAAATTACTTTCATATACTATATACCGCTCTGTCAGAGGATTGTCGTTATCGCTGCATCCTGAAAATTATCATTTCGTACATTTCTTATTTGATATGATAAGATATTGCTTGAGGATGATGTGCTGAGAGATTTCACAGGCTTTCACTGCAAAGAGATGCAGTGGACGGGAGGAACCGGATGCATAAGCAGTCTGACACTCCGGAAGGAAACCCTGACCGGCTGAGAGCTGAAGCAACATGGCCGCAGGTTGAGCGCCGCCGCTTTCCCCGCACCGGTCAGGATGTTCTTGAGCCGGTGATCATTCCTTCAACTGCACCGCCTTTACCGTCGCTGCATTTTTCCACGCAGGACCTGCCTCCCGAAGAGCAATTCGAGGCATGGCGCGCTTATATGCGACCGATTATTGATGTCTGTTTGCCGGACAATGTTCTGCCTGAGGACGGATTTTTCGCGAGTCATACTGTCTGGCATTTCGGGAAAATGCTGTTTGTCCGGCAACAGAGCGATGCCTATAGTTACGCCCGCACGGCTGCACAATTACGCTATAGCCCGATTGATCACTGGTATCTGGGATTAAGACGCAGCGGGCAGGCATGGACGGAGGTTGACGGCAAAGTCATTAAAACCGGCTCGGGTCGCGTGGCCTTCCGCACACTCGGACACCCCTATCGGGGGCGCTGCACCAGTTCTGAAATTGTGCTGCTCTATATGCCTTACAGCCTGTTTTCCGGCGAGGCCGGTCTATTCAAGTCTGTCAATAATTCCATCCTGTCAGGAACGCTTGCCACGCTGCTGGCGAATTTTCTGGCTCAGGTTGAAACACATCTGCCCTCGCTGACACTGGATGATCTGCCCGGTATTGTACAAACAATCAGGAATATGATTGTGAACGGCGTTGAGCCCTGTGTCCGCCCAGACCATGACCATCCGGGTCAAATCGGCTTCGGCACCATGGAACGGGTGCATCACTACATTCATCACAATCTGCACGATCCGCAACTCACAGCAGAGAAAATCTGCCGGTCGGTCGGCATATCCCGCACGCGGCTTTATCAGCTGTTCGAGTCCCATGGCGGCGTTCTGAATTATATCCGCAAACAGCGCCTGCAAGCGGCCTATGAAACATTGCAGGATCCGGCCAATCAGGACAGAATTCTCGACATTGCCCAAACGGCCGGTTTTGATGTTGCCGCAAATTTCACTCGCGCATTCACCAATGAATTCGGTGTCAGCCCGAGCAAAGTGCGCAAAAACCTATCCGCACCGCATCCGGAGCCGACAGATTTTCCTGTCCCAAACAGCAAACAGGTCAGTTTTGAAAACTGGCTGCGCAATCTTGACCTGTAATAAAAGCAACAGCAGAAACAATACGACAATAACAGGCCGGTTGACTGACAGATATACTGACTATTCTGGTTTTTTATTCTGTATTTCTATGCATCGCACATCGCCACCGGCCTGTTCAGAATATAAAAACCGGACCATCCGCTTTACCCTGAACAGCATTATTCAGGAGACGGTTTTACAAAACATCCTCCCAAGATATTTTGAAAACTGCACGATCCTAAGCCCCAAGATCAGGCCGAATGGCGGAGAGGTTACGCAACGGATTGCAAATCCGTTCAGCTTGGTTCAAATCCAAGGTCGGCCTCCATTTCTGACCAATATCAGTCATAATATTGGTCAGAAATGGCTCTCTCCTTACGCCCAGAGAACGCAAATATGATTTCGATAAATACAGTTCTGACCGGTTCCGTTGCCCCGCTTGGCCCCCGCGAAGCCCCCAGTGCAATTGCAAAAACCCCGTCGCAGGGCAAAAATTGGCTCGGCATAGAAGGCTTCACCAAGGATGCACAAGGCGATCGCAAGCATCACGGCGGGCCGGAAAAAGCCGTTCATCATTATGCCTATGAACATTATGCGGTCTGGAAGCAGGAAATCGGCGAGCGGGATGTCTTGCAACAAGCAGGCGCGTTCGGTGAAAATATTTCGACCACCGGCCTGACAGAAGAGACTATTGCAATCGGGGACATATTTCAGGCTGGCGACGCCGTTATTCAGGTCAGTCAGGGGCGTCAGCCCTGCTGGAAGCTTAATTTCCGCTTTGACACCGGTGACATGTCCCTGCGTGTGCAGCGCAGCGGCCGAACCGGCTGGTATTATCGTGTTCTGCAGGAAGGTTTTGTTGAAGCCGGCGATACATTACGGCTGATTGAGCGCCCCTCACCTGACTGGACCATCCGCAAAGCATGGCATATTTTATATGTCGATACGCTGAACTTTGCAGAACTGGCTGTTATGGCTGATCTTGAACATCTTGCGCAGAGCTGGCGTGATTACGCCGTCAAGCGACTAGCCACACGAAAAACGGAGGACTGGTCACGCCGCCTGCAAGGCTGACCGGCGTCTGCAAGGCTGACCGGCGTCTGAAGCCTCTCTTCCGCTCTAATATGGAACAGGCAGTATCCTGCCTTTATCAATTCAGGTCTGTGATGAGAAAAAGTACCGCACTTGCAATCGAAGTCTCTGCCCGTGAACGGGAACCGATTTTTCTGGCCTTAGCCCGCTCTATTATCGGCGAGATTGAACGCGGCCGTCTTAAACCCGGCGCGGCTTTACCCGGCACACGTTCGCTGGCGCAAACACTCAAACTCAACCGCAATACTGTTGATGCGGCCTATCACGAACTGACAATGCAGGGCTGGCTTTCAGCTGAACCATCGCGCGGCACCTTTGTTTCCCATGACCTGCCGGATGTTTCCGGCTCAGGAAAAACAGCACCGGCCGGTAAACAGCCTTCTCCCGTGAACAGCAATCTGCCGCTTTTTACACTCAAATTTTCTGACGGCGCGCCGGATGCACGACTACTGCCGACAACCGCCTTTGCGCAAGCTTTCCGCCGTGCACTGACAAGCACCAATTTTACCCATGGCGGCTCCTATAGTGATCCGGCAGGCAATAAATCACTGCGGGAAAATCTTTCATCCTATCTGAATGTCGAGCGCGGTCTGGTGGCAACTGAGAAAGATATCCTCATTACCAGAGGCAGCCAGATGGCGCTGTTTCTGGCCGCGAAAGCAATCATTGAACCCGGCACAAAAATCGCCGTTGAACAGCCGGGTTATCCTTTGGCATGGTCGGCATTTCGTGCAGCGGGCGCAGAAATCTGCGGCATAGCGGTGGATGAAGGCGGGATTGATGTTGATGCTCTTGAGGCACTTGCCCGACAAGACCCGCAGCTCAAAGCTGTTTACCTGACACCGCATCATCAATATCCGACAACAGTCACGCTCGGAGCCGCAAGACGGCTGCGCCTGTTTGATATTGCACAGCGTTACGGTTTGGTCATTATCGAGGATGATTATGACAATGAATATCGCTATGACGGCCGCCCAGTCCTGCCACTAACCGCGCGTTCCGGCAAGGAACTGCCGGTTATCTATCTCGGCTCCCTGTCCAAGGTTCTGGCTCCGGGCATTCGTATCGGCTATGCCGTTGCACCGGCGGATATTCTCAGGCGGATGATCCGGCACCGTGAGGCGATTGACCGGCAGGGCGATCTGCCGCTGGAACTTGCCTTGAGTGACCTGCTCGCTGACGGCACTATCAAACGCCATGCCCGCAAAGCCCGCCGGATTTATCACGCAAGACGCGACTTTCTCGCCGGACAGTTGCAAAACCTGCTCGGCGATGACGGCCGGTTCTCGCTTCCGGCCGGTGGTCTGGCCATCTGGTTCAGACTCAATCAGGGACTTTGCGCACAAACATGGTCTGAAAATGCTGCCCGTTCCGGCCTCTCCGTCTTGCCCGGTGCACATTTTGAGCTGGATAAAAGCCGTGCCACACAGGCTTTCCGCATTGGCTTTGCCAATTCAAGTGAAGCCGAACTCGCACGGATGGTGCAGATATTGGCGCGGTCAAAAGCCTGATATAACAAAGCCTTCGGCTCCCTCTCTGTTGAACCTGTTTCATGCCGCTGTTCCCATCCGAACAGCGGCTGAATTTCATTCTGCATCGTAGAAATTTATTTCTGTGACACTTCAATGAAAAAGATTTTCATTTTGAATCTTTTTTGATAGGATTTTTTTCGGGAGAATAATGAGGGGGAAAGATCGGTGAATCTACCGGCGCTTATTCAAGCACAGTGGTCACGCCTGACAGCCAATCAGCAGAAAATTGCTGATTTCGTGCTGACGAACCCCTTTCCGGTTGCCACAATGGGCATTGAAGAGCTGGCAACAGCCACCGAAACCTCCACCGCCACCATCACACGTTTTGTCAAAGCGCTTGGCCTGAACGGTTTTACCGAATTTCGCGCCCATGCTGTGCAGGGTTATCAGTCTCTGCTGAAGCCGGTTGAAAATATCGACCGCGCCCGTCACATTCCGCCGCGCCGTGTGATTAAAGACGCCTTCAAGAATGCCCTTTCACAGGTGCAGACTGTTGCAAAGCAAGCCGATAATCCGGTCTGGGAGAGCGCAGCCATGCGTATCCAGAACGCCCAGCGCATCGCTTTCTTAGGCTTTGGTGTCAGCGGCAATCTGCTCCAGCTTTTTGCCGACAGGCTGCTGCCTTTCAGCCGTGCGCAGATCATGCTGACCGGTGAGAACGGCATGGAACGGGTTGCTCTTAAGATTGCAGGCCTCGGTCCTGAAGACCTGCTGATCGCCATGGCATTGCCACGCTATTCACAACACACAGTCGATTTTATGAAGCTCGCCCGTGGTCGCGGCACCTATTGCATCGCGGTTACGGACGGAGCGCATTCTCCGCTTTGCGCCCTCAGCCATGAGCAGATTTTCATTCCGGCGGATCATCCGGTTCTGCACAGTTCCGGCATTGCCGCACTTGCTGCTTTTGAAACTATTCTCGCCGTTCTGGCGGCCCATCATCAGAGCGTGTCCGATGCCGTATCGATGACACGCTTTCTCATGCCCTATTTTTATGCGGATGATGAACAGCATCCGCAGTCCAAAACGAGGACCACGGATGTCAGTGAAGCCGAGTAACCCGCAAACAGCACCGGTTATCCGCGTTGAGAATATCAGCGTTGATTTCAAAGGTGATGAAAGCACATTCCGTGCGGTTAAGAACCTGTCTTTCGAGATCAAGGCCGGAGAAACACTGGCTGTGGTTGGTGAATCCGGTTCCGGCAAATCCGTAACCTCGCTGGCAATCATGCGTCTGGTGGAAAGCGGCGGCGGCAAGATCACCGAAGGCGGCATCCACTTTACCGGCAATGACGGTGTTACCACCGACCTCACCAAACATTCCCTGAAGGCGATGGAAAAGATCCGCGGCAATGATATTGCCATGATCTTTCAGGAACCGATGACATCGCTCAATCCGGTCTTTACCGTTGGCGAGCAGATTGCAGAAGCTGTGCGCCTGCACCAGAATTGCTCTGCTTCAGAAGCGCGTGCAGAAGCACTGCGCATGCTGGAAAAAGTCCGTATCCCCGATGCGGCACGCCTGCTTGACCGTCACCCGCATCAGCTTTCCGGCGGTATGCGCCAGCGTGTGATGATTGCAATGGCACTGTCCTGCAAACCGAAACTGCTGATCGCCGATGAGCCGACCACAGCGCTTGACGTGACCATTCAGGCACAGATTTTGCGCCTCATCCGCCTGTTGCAGGAAGAGATGGGCATGGCTGTGCTGTTCATCACCCATGATATGGGTGTGGTGGCAGAAGTGGCCGACCGCGTTCTCGTGATGCGTCACGGTGAAAAGGTTGAAGAAGGCACTGTCGAAGACGTCTTCAAATCACCGCAGCATCCTTATACCCGTGCTTTGCAGGCCGCTGTGCCGCGTCTTGGTGCGCTGAATGGTGAAGACCTGCCGCGCCGTTTCCCTATGCTCAAAGCCGATCATGCAGACGGCAAGCCTGCCGAATTTGAAGTCTCCCCGCCGCAGGATACAATCAAATCCGACGAACCTGTGCTGAAAGTACGCGATCTCGTCACCCGTTTTGATATCCGCCGTGGCTTCTTCTCCAAACTGGCCGGTCGTGTACACGCGGTTGAACAAGTCAATTTTGATCTGCGTCAGGGCGAGACTCTGGCGCTCGTCGGTGAATCCGGCTGCGGAAAATCCACCACCGGCCGCACCCTGATGATGCTGCAGGAAGCCACATCCGGCTCGGTACACTATAGCGGCAAGGATATTTTCAAGCTGAGCGGCGCTGAGAAACTCGCCGTTCGCCGCAAGATCCAATATGTGTTTCAGGATCCGTTTGCCTCACTCGATCCGCGCCTGACAGTTGGCTTCTCTATTGCCGAACCGCTGATTACCCACGGCCTTGCCAAGGGCAATGAGATTGAGGAGCGCGTTGTGCAATTGCTGCGCGATGTTGGCATGCAGCCGGAACATGCGCGCCGCTATCCGCATCAGTTCTCCGGCGGCCAGCGTCAGCGTATCTGTATTGCCCGCGCGCTGGCCGGTGATCCGGATATTCTGATTACGGATGAGGCTGTGGCCGCACTGGACGTCTCCATTCAGGCGCAGGTCATCAATCTGATGATGGAATTGCAGGAAAAACGCGGCCTGTCCTATATTTTCATCAGCCATGACATGGCCGTGGTTGAACGCGTCTCGCACCGTGTTGCCGTGATGTATCTCGGTCAGATTGTTGAAATCGGTCAGCGCCGCCAGATTTTTGAAAATCCGCAGCATGCCTATACCCGCCGTCTGCTCTCTGCGGTGCCGATTGCCGATCCGGCACGGCGCGACCGCAACAGACCGCTGATTGAGGGCGAAATCCCAAGTCCGGTGCGCAAGCCCGACGATATGCCTGTTGTCAAACCATTGGTTGAGGTGGAACCCGGCCATTTTGTAGCCCGCCACCCGATCGGTGATTTTAAATAATAAGTGGAAGGAGAGACTAATGAAACTGAAATCAATTCTGCTGTCATCGGCATTAGCTGCCGCTGTCATGCTTCCGGGCACCGTATGGGCGAAATCGCTCACCGTTGCTGTTCAGGACAACCTGACCGGTCTTGACCCTGCGGTGGTCAATGACACCCTGTCCCAGACCTCGCTGCGTCTGATCTATCAGGGTCTGTTCGGTTTCGACAAGGATATGAAACTGATCCCGCTTCTCGCTGAAAGCTATGAAGCCAATGAAAATGCCACCGAGTTTACAATTAAACTGCGCAAGGGCATCAAATTCCATGACGGCACAGATTTCAATGCTGCTGCCGCCAAGTTCAACATCGACCGTCTTGCCAATCCGGATAACAAACTGTCCCGCCGCAGCCTTGTTTCCATGGTTAAGGAAGTACAGGCCGTTGATGATTCAACCATCAAACTGACCCTCAAAGAGCCTTTCGGTGCCATGGTTGCCTCTCTCGCCCATCCGGGCGCGATGATGATTTCTCCGGCAGCGCTGGAAAAATTCGGCAAAGATATCGACCGTAATCCGGTCGGCACCGGCCCGTTCACTTTCAAACATTGGGCTGCTGATACACTGGAAGTCGTGAAAAACGACAATTACTGGAAAGAAGGCATGCCGAAAGTTGACGGCGTGACCATCCGCTCCGTTCCGGAATCCGGCGCCCGTTTTGCGATGTTGCAGACCGGCGAAGCTCAGTACATTCCGACATTCCCGACTGAACTGATGAAGGCAGTCGAAAACAATCCGAATGTTCAGGTCGAAGCGACACCGTCGATCGTTGAAACCTATGTCGCCATGAACAATCTGAAGAAGCCGTTTGATGATCTGCGCGTGCGTCAGGCTCTGAATTATGCCGTTGATAAAGACGCTTTCTGTAAAGTTGTCTCCAATGGTTACTGCTCACCGGCAGATTCCATCATTCCTTCGGCTCTGGCATTCCATGTGAAGGCCGGTGACTACACTTTCAATCTCGACAAAGCCAAAGAGCTGATGAAAGAAGCAGGCCTCGAAGCCGGTTTTGAAACAGAAGTCTGGGCTGCCTCCAATACCGGCTCCCTGCGTGCCGCGCAGTTCATCCAGCAGCAGTTGGCGCAGATCAATGTAAAGGTCAATGTCGTGCCGCTTGAAGCCGGTGTTGCCGCGCAGAAAGTCTGGGGCGTTGATAAGCCTGAAGATGCAACCGTGCAGCTGTATTACGGCGGCTGGTCTGCTTCGACCGGTGATGCTGACTGGGGTATTCGCCCGCTGCTTTACGGTCAGAGCTTCCCGCCTGCAATGTTCAACGTCGCATATTATAAAAACCCGAAGGTTGATGCAGCGATTGAAGCAGGTATTGCAACCGCGGATCCGGCAAAACGTGCTGAAGCCTATGCGGAAGTGCAGAAGCTTGCATGGCAGGATGCACCGTGGATTTTCCTTGGTGTAGGCCAGAATATTGCTGCCAAGAGCAAAAGCCTGTCGGGCGTTTATATGCTGCCTGACCGCGGCTTCCTGCTCGACG